>CAYUJA010000037.1:9761-11561 GCA_964444875.1 uncultured Acidimicrobiaceae bacterium
TGCCATGAGCCTCGCAGCCAGGTTGACCGTGTCACCCATCACCGTGAACGTGGACCGGTGCCCGGTCCCGATCTCACCAGCGAACACGTGTCCACGGTTCACTCCGATCTTCAATGCGAGCGGAGTCCGAAAATCGGAAATCCTCCTAACGACACGAAGAATGCGACCACTCTCATCGATCTGTGTGAACGGCACACCCGACACGAGGATGACCTTGCCCCCGTTCGCATCGACATCGGTTCCCAGGAAGGTGACACCCTCTTCATCGGCGAAGGTCGACACAGCCGAGATGAGGTCTCCAAGCGCCGTGCAGACCGCTCCCGGACCCTCATCGGCTATCAGGTCGTCCACGCCGAAGAACTCCACGAACGCCACGGCGGCGAGTCTGTGCTCTGAATCCGACCTCTCGGTGGAGAGATAGGAACGCAGGGCGGTAGGGATGTTCTCGGCTACGGCAGCTTCACTCATTTCGGCGTGGTCTGCTGGACCACACGGCTCAGATCTGGGCTTTCGCCAGCGCAGCAACCACCCGTCTCCTTTGGGGATCGTTGCGGAGCCGTGCGGCAGAAGTTCCCGTGTCCCAGAACTGATCACGATCTCGCCGGCCGAAGCGGTTCCCTCCATCTGTACGACCGTCGATGCCGCCGGGCCCGCGACGATCAGTTCACTGTGGGTACCCACTGCTTTGAAGAGGTGAACTTCGCCCGTGTGTATGCCCACCGACATCCGAAGTGCAACCGGTCCCACGGACGTCGGTATCTCCGCAGCCAGTCGGAGCGCTGCCCTCATCTCGACGGCGGCACTCGCAGCCTGCATGGGATGATCCTCTCCTTCGAACAGGAGGAGCAACGCGTCGCCACCGTACTTGAGGAGTTCCCCGTGGCGGAGTCTGGCGAGATCGAGCATGGAGCCGAAGACCCTGTTGAGTACCTCTGTCAGTTCCTCAGCACCGACACGCCCACGAGCAGCCAACCGTTCGGACAGGTTCGTGAACCCTGAGATATCGACGAAACACAGCGTCCCAGGCACAGCCATCCACCGGGTGTCGGTGACCTCGTTCCAGGTGATGGCGCGCCGAGTAACGAACCGCTCCAACCGTTCGGCTTCGTCCAACATCGGGCCCCCAATTGATGTTCGACCACACTACCCATGTTTCAGCGACGGTACGATCCCGGACCGCCGACCACTTCGAGCGAGAGGAACGTCTTGTGTCCGCTTTCGTCTAGCGTACGTAGGTCGAATGAGGAGACCCGATGATCGAACCCGTCCCCCAGCCAGAACAGGATGCGGCACCCCCAGAAGGCGGCACAGACTCACGGGGGTGGGCCGTTGGCGCACACCTGAGTCCGTGGATCGCAGGGTTCGTCGGGCCGCTCGTCGTCTGGCTTGCGAAAAAGGAGGATCCCTACGTTGAAGACCACTCGCGAGAAGCGCTCAACTACCAACTCTCACTGCTGATCTACATACTGGGGTGGTTGGTGGCTTCGACCATCATCGTCGTCGCCCTCGCAGCAGTCGGGGCCGTGATCGTCGGCATCGTCATCTTCGGTCTCGGGTTCCTGGCGTTCGCCTACCTGGGCTTCGTGCCACCGATCATCGGTGCGATCAGGGCTTCAAACGGGACCACCTACCGTTATCCGGTCAGCATCCGGTTCGTCAAGGCTCCGCAACAGTGATGGACGAACCGGACCGCTATCCCCTCTGGGTCAAACGCGTGGCGATCGCACTCGCCGTCCTCCTGGTCATCGCGGTGATAAGCGGCATGCTGGTGTATTAGGAAGGACCGCTGCGCTATCAGAC
>CAYUJA010000038.1:0-11479 GCA_964444875.1 uncultured Acidimicrobiaceae bacterium
ACCAGACCACATCGTCTGCGTCCCCGAGGTAGATACGAACCCGCACGCCTGACACCCATCGAGTATCCGGTCAACGTGTTGCCGTGGCACGTCGAGATCATCGACGACGATCGCTGCGGCGACATCGGCGAGCGACGCGCGGAACTGGCCCGGTGTCACCTTCTGCCTCGTGTCCGGCAACGTGGATTTGTAGAAGGCGTCGAAGATCGCCTGCTCGACGTCCTCGACGCTGAGTCCCCACGCAGAGATGACGGCAACACCATCGCGGTATGACTCGATCGGGGCCTGGTAGACCAGTTGTGCTACGACCGAGGTTTTCCCCCAGCCATCCTTGGCGACCACCTGGACCGGTCCGTCAACGACTCCGTCGAGAATCCCGGCTGTGATCACGGAACGGGCGATCCCAGCCTGATCGCGTCTCGGCCTGATGTCCACCGGGCGTGGCCTCCCCCGGATGGGTTCGGGCACGACGATCTGGTTGACCACGCCACCGGGTGCCTGTGCCTGGTACACGAAGTCGCCGATCGCGACTTGGCCGGTGACGCTCCCTCCGATGTGGATCCGGGTTCCCCGATCCGTCATGCGCCTCCCTGATCAGTGCTTCAACGATACCTCACGTCATCGGAGTCGTCAGGGGCATTCCATCGGCTGATCAGGGTGCGTACGAGTCCCTTCCATGCAACACCGGACCGCGGCCATGCACGGATCGCCGTGATGAAGGATCCGACCGATCGCGACCACTGGTCTCCACGGCGCTGAAGGTGGCCGAGGCGCACGTAGAAGAACGATCGTGCTTCATCGTCTGCGAGGATCTCAGGGTGGCGGCTGAGCAGAGACAAGCGTCCTTGGATCCGTGCGTCGATGCCGATCAAGCTTGGTTCGTCCTGACCCAGGACGGCGAGCACCGCGGTGCCTTCTGTCATGGACGCGCCGAGCCTCGCCAACCGGATCAGATAGTCGACATCCTCAGCTGCGGTCAACGTCTCGTCGAAGGGGCCATCCATATGGATCGCGCAACGCACGGTGACACCATCGAGGTGGGGAGGTTGGGAGCGGATCATCCGCACGAACGGATCGCCGACAGGTGAGCACGCCATGCTCGAAGGGTGCGAGGCTGTCTCATAACTCGAACGGTGGATCACGACGTCGGTATCGGGATGTTCCCTGAGACAGGCGTCCACGAACTCCAGTTTCTCCGGAGTCCACCTGTCGTCGTCGTCGAGGAACGCTACGAAGTCTCCAGTCGCCCGTGCCACGCCGAGATTCCTGGCTGCTGCCGCACCGACCGAGACGTCGCTGCGTACGACGATCACGGCAACAGGCATATCGGCGAACTCGTCTGGATCCACGGGTGGTGTGGAACCGTCGTCCACAACGATGATCTCATCGACAGGCCGGGACTGTACACCGACACTGGTGACGGCCCTCACCAGCGTTTCAGGCCGATTGCGTGTCGGGATGATGACCGAGATCGTTGTGTGATTCACGAGCGGGAGCGTACACGATGTCGCCGTCTGTGCTCCTCCCGTACGCCTCGATGATTCACAGGAATACCGTTCGATTCGTGAAGCTGCCGATGACCCGTCCTACCCGCTGGGCAGCGACGCCGAACCAGGCCAGGCGTCGGGTCTCGTTGAACAGATCCGGTATGTGAACGATCAGCCACCCGTAGGTTCTCACCGCCTGTGCCAACGAGCGTGGCATGCCGTGGGGGCTGTAGTCAGCGTAGAGGCGCACATCTGCGACACCGAACGCTTTGTGCTGTTGCCATGCGCCTCCGGTGTCTCCCCGCTTACGTTTCGTGACGATGGCGTCGTCGGTTGCGCCGAGGCTGAGGCCGCTGACCTGGGCACGCCAGCAGAACTCGACATCGTACCCGACTCGATAGTCCTCGTTGAAGCCTCCAAGTTTGTCGAAGGCATCGCGTCTCACACCCATGTTCGCCGAGAGCCCGTACGGTAGATAGCGGTAGATGCCGCGCATCGGCACCGCCACGTACACGCCGCTGTCCGGATCGGACATCTCGACGCGCATGTCATACGGTCCGATCGACAGGTCTGCCGTGTGGAGTTGTTCGACGTGATTCGACAACCACTGTGGACCCACGACGTCATCTGAATCGCAGAAGACCACGACATCACCAGCGGTTTCGGGTACCGCTATGTTGCGAGCGGCTACGTCGCCGCGACGGGCACCGGCATCCACGAAACGAAGAGGCAGTCGCTCTGCGTACGTCGAAGCGATCTCGATGGTGGAGTCTGTGCAGCCGTTGTCTGCGATGACCAGTTCCCACTGGCCTGTGAAGTCCTGGATCACCAGGGCGTCGAGTTGATCACCGATCACGGCCGCGCTGTTGAACACGGGCATGACCACGGACACGGTTGGGCCGCTATCGCTGGACACCGGTAGCACCCGATGGGGGTCGTCCGAAGGTGTGATCGAGGGGCGTTCGAGGCATCTCGCCACACTACCGGTACCGTCGGTCGAAACTCGTCTCACCGGCCCCTCCCGATATTCTGGTGATCTGTCGATATACTCGACGGTCAACATGCAGGACCACGGCGCATCATCCATGTCTCGACCCGCTCCCGGGATCAGAGGAACCGATATCTCCTTGAAAGGGCGTCTGGTGCGAAGCGCCGTGTGGAAGGCACGACGTGCCACGGCGTCGCGGCGCGTGCTCCCCGATTTCATCGTCATCGGTGGCCAGCGCTGCGGAAGCACGTCATTGCACAGATCACTCGCTCAGCACACGAGCATCGAAGCGAGCCTGCGCAAGGAGGTCCACTATTTCGATCTTCACTTCGACAGGGGCATCGATTGGTACCGGGCGAATTTTTCCCTCGAGTCCAAACGTGCCGGACGCATCACGTTCGAGGCGACGCCGAACTACCTGGCGTCTGCCGATGCGCCGGAGCGGATGAGTTCCGTCCTTCCCGACGTGAAACTGATCGCGCTGTTGCGTGACCCGGTTGAGCGTACGCACTCCTCGTGGAAGCTCCGCACGTCCGAAGGGGCAGAGCATCGACCATTCGAGATCGCCGTGGAACAGGAATTGGCAGGCGTGACGCCCACCTACGACGGTCTCGATGATGAGCAGAAAAGGTTGCTGCAACGAACGATGCGGTGGTCGTACGTAGAAAAGAGTACATACGACGAGCACTTCGAGCGGTGGTTCGAGTTCTTCGACCGCGACCAGTTCCTGGTCCTGGAGTCTGAGGCGATATTTGCGAACCCGGCAGAGGGACTCGCGCAGATCGAGGCCTTCCTCGGGATCGAGCACGATCCGGCGATCGTGTTCCCGCACAAGAACGCTACAGAACGCTCGTCGATCGATCCGGCGCTGCGAGCGCACCTGAACGACTACTTCGCCCCGCATCGCGAGCGACTTGCAGCGATCACGGGTGTCGAATTCAGCTGGTTGTGATCGGCAGGGTCGGATGCGAACCGATGTCAGACCACGCCGGCGTCGATCAGCACGTGTGCGAACTCGCGTGCGATGAGGGTCTTCTGCTCGGCGGTGAAGTGCACGAAGTCTGCCTGTCCCGAGATTCCCATCTCTTTGGCCAGCCGGTCGACGTCGAGCACCGGAAAGTTCAGTGACGCTGAGAGTTCCGTGACGGCGAGCCCGAACTCGCGTCGTCGCACCCTGTTGGGACTATTGGCGTGGTTGTAGTCGAGCGACGAACTACCGGGGTCCACGGTGAGCAGGTTCAACATCACGACGTAGGCACCTGTGCGATCACGCAGTTCCGTGATGATCTGTGCGAAGTTGTCCATCGATTCGGCCACATCGATGCGGCGTGCCTTCACGAAGTTCGATGCGAACCACTTCACCACAGACAGGTCGTTGAGCACGTCACCCAGGTTCGCCGTCAGCCAGAACCCTCCCGGATCGACAAGGAATCCATGCTCGCGGTGGCGATACAACGTGCGTGACGAGTCGGCCGATATCGATAACACGACCACGTTCTTGGGGAACTCGCCCAGTCCTGCCTGGTACGGCACGCTGAACGTCGGTTCGAAGAGCGTCGGGGAGAAGTACGTGTCGATCAGGCCGAGGCGCTGCATCACCTCGGCGGTCATCGAGGGACTCGGAGGGTTGAGGGTCTGGAGCAGAAGGTCGGAGCGAGTGTGGTCGACCTTTCCGAACCAGCCGAGGCAGAAACTGCCGTCAACGTGACTCGCCAACTCGGGCCCCGCCCCGACGATGGACAAGAGGTCGCACCCGCCGAAAGCGAACACGCCGAACCTCTGTTTCGATCCCTTGCGTATGGCGTACATGTCACGTCGTCTGATCGGCTGCCCCGCACGGAACTTTGCGGCATTGCGCATCGAACGGGCCATCTTTTCAACGGTGCGCGTGTTCCGGTCGAACCTCCGCACGACCCTGAGTGCCTTGCGTTTCATACCGACATCGGGGTCTCGTGGGTCATTCGTCATTGCGTGCCGTCACCCTGACGCCCACCGGGAACCGTGGTGCGTTGTCGATGTTGTCCCAGTGGGCCTGCGGGGTCGTCGTGACGATGCCGACCCTCGTCCCGACGGTGAGTTCGGCGCCAACTGCCCCTGACACGGAATCGACGTAGCCGGAACGGCCGGCGACAACCGATATGTCGATCGTCTTGTCGGTATCCCTGTGGTGGGTTTCCAGTCTCGACGAGAGGTTGCCGAAGCGGAGATCGAACAACGTGTCACCCCTGGCGACCTCGCCGCCGGGAGCGACATGCCAGCGCGTGAGCGTCGCGACGGTGGTGCGTCGATCGTACCGCGGCACGTTCAACTGCATCGCATCGGATGCGAACAGGTGGCTGATCTGCTCGAGATCCAGGATCACCGCGGTCGCCTCCCGTGCGATCGCCTTGAGCGTTTCGTCCGAGTACGCAGCGGCGCCGACGACGGCATGGCGTGCGCCGAGTTCTGCCGTCACCCTGTCCACGTCGACAAGTGTGACATTGTGCTCCTTCAGCAGGAGATCGACGGTCAGGTTCATGCGTGCAGCCCTCACCGATGTCGTCTCCGGCTCACCCGTACGGAACCAGTACACCTTCTCGTCAGGGACGAATGTGGATGTATTGAAGATGATGAGTTCTGCGTGTGACGGTTCGAGCGCATGAGCGATGAATGCCAGGGCCTGTGCGATGTGTTCGTGTGTTGGTGGGGCAGGCTCGAACTCCCGGTCGAGCCAGGCTGTCTGGTCGTCGGTCCATGACCCGCGGTAACTCGGCGGTGGTTGCACGAGTACACCTGAGGCCCGGTGGCGGAACACCTCACGGTTGACGGCATCCGCGAGGGACAGGATGAACAGGGACGTCGTGTCGAGGATCTCGATAGGTTCGGTCATCGCCGCGTACCAGTCCTCGAGGCCCGGGGGTACGTCACCTGGTCGGGCGTGTGCTCCTGTGAGTCGTTGAGCGACGATGTCGCAGCGGCCGGCGGTGATGCGGGTGATATCCACGTCGAGGTTCGCGTCGCTCAGCGGCGTGAGATGGTCACGTAGGTACCCGCTGCGGCCGATAGAACCTGCGATATCGGTCGAGTCGACGAGGAGCACGGTTGTCACGGATCGATCGCTCGGCACTTGCCATCCCTTCCATACGCGGTTCACGGTCGACACCCCGACCACATGTGAGTAAAGCACGATTCAGTATCTTCACCGCGATCGACGGGTTCCGTGTGGCGGTCCCGCGCCGCATGTAGGGTGTGCCTTCACTCGCCGTGTACGGGTAGGGAGACAACAGTGTCTGACACATCGGGAATCTGGGTGTCCATCAAGGATGCTCTGGCCGGTGGCTCCAAGCAGCAGAAGCTTGGGGCGTTCCTCGGTGTGTTCACACCATCGATCCTCACGATCCTCGGTGTCATCTTGTACCTCAGGGTCGGCTGGGTCGTGGGAAGCGTCGGTCTCCTCCAGGCGCTCGTCATCGTTGTGATCGCCAATGCTGTGACGTTCGTGTCGGCGTTGTCGATCTCGGCGATCGCAACGAACATGCGAGTTGGCGCTGGTGGTGGTTACTACATCATCTCGCGCAGTCTGGGGATCGAGGTCGGCACAGCCATCGGTATCCCGCTGTACCTGGCGATGACGCTGTCGGTGACCCTGTACGCGTTCGGCCTTGCGGAGAGCATGGGTGTTGTGTGGGACAACGTGCCCCAGCGCCCCGTAGCGGCCGTCACGGTTCTCGTCGTCGCTTTGCTGGCGGCCAGGGGCGCAGGCGTCGCGCTCAAGCTTCAACTGCCGATCATGGTCGGCATCGCCCTATCTCTCGTAGCGCTTGTAGCCGGTGCAGCAGGCACCTCTGCCGACAGCGTCTCGTTGTTGGGTACCGCAGACGGTGGGGCGGACTTCTGGGCGGTGTTCGCTGTTTTCTTTCCTGCCGTGACCGGGATCATGGCAGGCGTCAGCCTGTCGGGTGACCTCAGAAGGCCGAGCCAGGCTATCCCGAAGGGGACGATCGCTGCGGTGTTGACCGGGTTCGTGGTCTACATGATCGTTCCGTTCGTGCTCGCAGCCTCTGCCACACCCGAGGAACTCGTCTCCAACAACCTGATCTGGTTCGACATAGCCGGTTCATGGTCGTTCCTGATCCTGTGGGGTTTGTGGGGGGCGATCTTCGCTTCTGCGGTCGGAAGCATCCTGGCTGCACCCAGGACGCTCGAAGCGATGGTCGACGACCGTGTGCTGCCGTCGGCCCTTGGCACGAAGATGCGCCTGATCAATGGGCCAGGCGTACCGCTGCTGGTGAGTACCGCCCTTGCGCTCGTCGCCGTTGGCCTTGGCGGCCTCGACGCCATCGCCCCGCTGTTGACCATGTTCTTCCTCACCACATACGGCACGGTCAATCTCGTTGCCGGCCTCGAGCAACTCAGCGGCGACCCGTCGTACCGGCCAACGTTCCGGATCCCGTGGTGGATCTCCATCGCTGCGGCCCTTGCGTGTTTCTACGTCATGTTCCTCATCAACCCGTTCGCTCTCGTCGTGGCCGTCGTCTTCGAGTCCGGTGTCTATGTGTTCATGCGGAGGCGAGCGATGACCGCACCGTGGGGCGACCTGCGGCGCGGAGCGCTCATGTCCCTCGTGCGCTCGACGCTGATCAGGCTCTCCAAGATGCCGTCGGATCCGAGGAACTGGAGGCCGAACATCCTGCTGTTCGCCGGCGACCTCGACCACCACCCGGATCTCGCCCGTTTCGCGGGGTGGCTCGTACAGGACAGGGGGATACTCACCGTCTCGAGGCTCGTGCTCGGGCCGATCGACGTGGTGAGCGCTGAGCGAGCAGCGCAGATCGCCGTCCTCGCACAGCAACTCGAGGACCTCGACGTCATCGGCTTTCCTGAAGTCGACATCGTGGACGACTTCGAGAACGGCGCCGTGTCGATAGCGCAGTCCAACGGGATCGCGGGCATCGATTCGAACACGGTGATGTTCGGATGGGCGGACAGCGTCGACCGCCAGGCAGAGGTGCTGCGGGTGATCGAACGGCTTTCGTACCTTGGCAAGTCCGCGGTGATATGCAGGGCTGTTCCACGCGGATGGAACGATGGCGCTCGCCAGATCCACGTCTGGTGGGGTGGCCTCAAACAGAACGGCGACATGCTCGTCCTGTTCGCCCACCTGCTGTCCCTCAATCCGACGTGGCGCAACGCGCACATCGTCATCAACTCCATCGCGACGAACCAGATGACCTACGACGTCAACAAGGAACTCCTCGTTCAGTTGACGTCTGCCGCCAGGATCGACGCAGCGATCAACGTCGTACTCAAGCCGGAGGGTGTCTCGATCGCCGAGATCATCTCTGAGGGTTCACGCAACGCAGACGTTGTCCTTTTGGGTCTGCGGAGCACCGAACCAGGCGAGGAAGTGGACTACACGCGCCGTATGGCCACGCTGGTCGATGGCCTGCCGACCGTTCTGTTCGTGCGCAACGCCGGGGAGTTCCGTGGTCAACTACTCGGTGCCACCAAGGGGGACCACGTCGAGCGGGCGCTCTAGCGATCCGCCGGTTTTCGGGCTACGAACCGTGCGTCGTGGTGGCCGTCCTCCCATCCTTCGACATAACGAACGAGTTCGAGATCACCGACAAGTCCTGGCAGTTCACCCTCATCGAGGAGGTACGGGCGCGGTGGCCGTGCGTTGCGCTCCAGGTTCCTGACCGTTGCGAGGGCTCCGATGAGGATGCCACCGGCGGCGAGTACGGACGGGAACATCGTGAAGAGGTTCCTGTCGAGGTAGTGGAACACCATGAGCACATCCCATGGCCCGTGCGGCAGGTTGCCTCGTGTGAGGTCCGACTCGTCTACGTGGATGGCCACATCGTCGGCCTGGGCTCTCGTGGCAGCGATCTCGAGGGCTACGTCGGAAACATCTGCGATCGTGACATCCCACCCCTGTTTGGCCAGCCAGATGGCGTTGCGTCCCGTCCCGCCTGCGATATCGAGAACGCTGCAGGCATCTGGCAGCATCGTTACGTTGTCGACCAGCCACGGCGACGGGTCGTGAGGCCATGGGCTCTCTGAGTACCGGGTGTTCCAATGTTCGCGATCTGGCATATGTTCTCGCGCCATACGCTGCATCGTAGCCCTCCAGGGTCGGCATCCTTCCACGTCACCGTCACGAGCCGTTCCCTCGTCGTCACCGGCGGGGACGGGTACGCTGGTGTGATGGATCCGTATGACAGAGATGCAGCCCTGCGCTCCGATATCCGACGCCTCGGCGTGCAGTTGGGTGATTCGCTTGTCCGCCAGGAGGGTCAAGGGCTGCTCGACCTGGTCGAGCAGGTTCGCACCATCAGCCGCGGGCTGTCGACATCGCGAACATCGGACGATGGCCGTATGCTCGATCGTCTGCTCCAGGGACTCGATCTCGAGACGTTGAGCACGCTCGGGCGAGCGTTCACGGCGTACTTCTACCTTGCGAACGTGACGGAGCAGACGCACCGGCTCGATGAGTTCGCAGCCCGCACACGCGGCGAGCGGGGATGGCTGGAACGAACCGTCGACCAATTACAAGCAGCTCGACTCGATCCCCGCGAGGTGGAGGATCTCCTCAGGCGTCTGGAACTGCGGCCGGTGTTCACGGCGCATCCAACGGAGGCATCTCGCCGCTCGATCCTCACCAAGCTCAACGACGTCGCCGATCTCCTCGAGCGTCGCCTCGATACGCGCTCGACGGAAGCCGACAAGCGCCGTATCGATCGCAGGCTGGCAGAGGTCATCGATCTCATGTGGCAGACGGACGAGCTGCGAAGAGACAGGCCAGACCCGCGAGACGAGGTGACGTCGGTCATCTACTACTTCGATGAGCTCTTCGACGGACCGGTTCCCGAGGTACTCGATGACTACGCAGCGCAGATGGAACGTCTCGGAATCCAGGTAGCCATCGATGACTCGCCGATCCATTTCGGTACCTGGGTCGGCGGAGATCGGGACGGCAATCCGTACGTCACAGCGGATGTCACCCGCGATGCCCTTGCGGCGCAACACGATCACGCGCTGCGGAACCTCATCGGTTCGGTCGAGTCCCTCGCGTCTGCCTTGTCGACGTCTTCGAGGATCAGGGATGTCAGCGATGATCTGGTTGCAAGCCTCGATGGCGACAGGGAGAAACTACCAGGCGTCTTCGTCCGCTTCGGCGAACTCAACGCCGAAGAACCGTACAGGCTCAAGCTCGCGTACATCCACCAGCGGCTGATCAATACCTCCAGGCGGATGGTCACCGGCGCTCCGTTCGACCGTGCCACGGGGTACGAGTCGATCGATGGGGTTCTCGAGGAACTCTCGTTGATCCACCGGTCGCTCGTGGACAACAGGGGCGGACTCGTCGCGACCGGACTGGTTGCGCGGGTCATGCGCACCTTCGCTGCTTTCGGGTTCCATACCGCAACGATGGATGTTCGTCAGATCGCAACGAGACATCATGACGCTCTCGGCGAGTTGTACGCCCGTCTTGGCTCGGACTACGCAGATATCGATCCCGCAGAGCGAGCGGCCAGGCTCGTCAACGAGATCGAGGGTCGGCGGCCGATGACGACGCCCACCGCAGCGCTGTCGGATGAGACGACCGAGACGCTGGGGGTGTTCCACACGATCAGGGATGCGAAAGATCGGTACGGGTCAGACGTCATCGAGAGTTACGTCATCTCGATGACCAAGGATGTCGATGATGTGCTCGCGGCGGTCGTGCTTGCCAGAGAGGCCGGTCTGATCGACGTGCCGGGAGGTATCGCAGACCTCGGTTTCGTGCCTCTCCTCGAGACGATCCAGGAGCTCTCGGTCGCCGGCGAACTCCTCGACCGTCTGTTGAACATCGCCTCGTACCGCACGATCGTGTCGCTGCGCGGCGATGTCCAGGAGATCATGCTTGGGTACTCGGATTCGAACAAACACGGCGGGATCACAACCTCTCAGTGGGAGATCTACAAGGCCCAGCAGGCCCTGCGCGATGTTGCCCGCAAGCACGGGGTTTCGCTGCGGCTGTTTCACGGACGTGGCGGAACCATCGGGCGTGGTGGTGGTCCTACCCATGAGGCGATCCTCGCACAGCCGTACGGGACCGTTGATGGGCCGATCAAGATCACCGAACAAGGAGAGGTCATTGCCGACAAGTACGGGCTTCCCGAACTGGCTGCCAGGAACCTCGAAGTGACCTTGTCGGCGGTCATCGAGGCATCCCTGCTCCACCGCACCCCGAGACAGCCGCCCGAGCAGCTCGCGATCTGGCATGAGATCATGGACGTGATGAGCGACTCGGCGTACGGTGCGTACCGGGAACTCATCGAGAGTCCCGGCCTTGTCGACTACTTCCTCACGGCAACGCCCGTCGAAGTGCTCGGCGCCATGAACATCGGTTCACGTCCATCGCGCCGCGGTGGCGGCGGAGCCGGGTCACTCGATGATCTGCGTGCGATCCCGTGGGTGTTCGGATGGACACAGTCTCGCCAGATCGTCCCAGGCTGGTTCGGCGTCGGCTCCGGTCTGTCTTCGGTGCGTGAGGCCGGCCACGGCGACGCATTGGCGTACATGTACGAACACTGGTCGTTCTTCAGGGCATTCATCTCCAATGTCGAGATGACGCTCGCAAAGACCGATCTCGCCATTGCACGACGTTACGTCTCTGCCCTTGTGTCTCCGCGCGATGCGCACCTCTTTGGGACCATAACCAACGAGTACGAAACGACACTCGAGCAGGTGCTTGCGGTCACGGGTGAGGTGTCCTTACTCGATGCCAACCCGATACTTCAGCGAACCCTGTCGGTGAGAGACAGATACCTCGAACCTCTGCACCATATCCAGGTGAACGTGCTCGAACGATCCAGGCACGGCCACGACGACCCCGTCCTGAGGCGGGCGCTGTTACTCACCGTCAACGGCATCGCCGCCGGCCTGAGAAACACGGGTTGACACAGCTCTCAGCGTTTCTGATACCGGAGAACGGAGAACAGAAAACGGAGAACGGAGAACAGAAAACGTCGAACCATGT
>CAYUJA010000039.1:0-11434 GCA_964444875.1 uncultured Acidimicrobiaceae bacterium
GTGGGGGAGGTGCCGAGCTTGCGAGGCGGAGGGGGCCAATCAACCCCTATCCGCGGGTCCTCCAAGTACCAAGTACTGCTCTACGTACTGCTCTACTCGATCAGACCCTCGGCGTGTAGGTCTTCGATCGTGGCCTGGATCTCGGCGGTATCCCTACCAAGAGAGAGTCCGGTTCGGTAGAGATCTCCGCCAGACAGTGCTGCCCGCACGAGTGCACCACGCAGTTCGCGGCGGGACCCTTTGAACGTTGGTTGGCGCGCTGGGGGTTCGTACACCTCCGGGTCGCTACACCACGCAGATACCGGGCAGATACCACAGGCGGGGTCCCGCGGGCGGCAGGTCGTCGCTCCGAGATCCATGACCGCCTGGTTCCACCACCCTGCGGGAGACCCGAGCGCCCCGAGAGCGACCTCATCGAGGACGGACCCCGACAACGGCTCTCCGCGCCAGCGGCTGAGCACACGCTTGAGGTTGGTGTCCACTGCAGGCACTTGTTCTCCGAAGGCGATGGATGCGATCGCAGCTGCGGTATACGGCCCTACGCCGGGCAGCGCCTGGAGTCCTTCGATCGTCTTCGGCCAGCCATCTGTGGCGATGATCCGCGCTGCGTCTCTCACGCGGAGTGCCCGCGCGTTGTAGCCGAGGCCCGACCACATGGTGAGGAGGTCTTTCGTCGAGGCCTGTGCGAGTAGCGTGACGGTTGGCCACGTATCGATGAAGTCCTCGAACTTCGGTATGACCCGCTCGACTTGTGTCTGCTGGAGCATCGCCTCAGACACCAGTGTCAGATACGGATCACGGCCGGTTCTCCATGGAAGGGACCGTGACGAAATGTCGTACCAGGAGAGGAGCGCAGCATTGCGCTCCGAGACGACGGTGGTATCTGTCACGGAGGTGGTGCAGGGACGAACACCACGACGCCGACATCCGTCCCAGGCGGAACTGACGCTTCCGGTGCCGGATCCTGGCTGTTGATCGTGTCCACCAGGGTGGGATCGTCGGTCTCGAGTGTTTCTACCTGTGTGATGGTTCCCAAGCCCGCTGCCGTCGCGGCTACCTGGGCGTCGGCGATGGTCATACCCGTGAAGTCGGGAACGACGACATCGGGTACCACATAGACGTACACGTTCAACTGGATGATCGTGCCCTCGTCGACGGTGGCCCCGCTGGCTGGGTCCTGTGATGCGACGAGGCCGTCGAGTGCTAGATCGTTCGTGACGGTCGACCCTGTGATATCTGTCTTCAACCCCGCTGTTGCTGCCGCCGCGGTGGCTTCATCCGCTGTCATGTTGGTCACGTCCGGGACCGTGACTTTCCGGATGACGCCGAGGAACACGGTGACGTCCGAGCCGGACTCAACGGTCGTCCCCGGGTTCGGGTCCTGGTCCGCCACCAGGCCGACCAATCCTGAGCTTTCGGAGACCTCGACGGTGCTCGAACTCACGACGAGAGTGAGGTCGTGGTCTTCGAGTGTCGTCCGAGCCTGGTCGACCGACTGCGAGGTCAAGTCGGGTACAGCCACCGGTTCGGGACCCTTGCTCACGATCACGATCACCGTAGCGTCGCGTGGGATCGACTGTCCGGAGGCGGGGTTGGTCGAGATGACCACACCGACCGCGATATCAGCTGAGAACTCCTCCTGAGTCTCGACATTGTCGAATCCGGCTCTGGTGAGTTCCAGGATCGCGTTGTCTGCCGTGCCTCCTGCGACGTTCGGAACGGTGATCGAGAACGGTCCGCTCGACACCAGCAGGTCGACCGGCGTGTCCGGTGGCGCTGTTGTTCCCCCGGTTGGTGTCTGGCGGATGACGAGGCCTTCATCTGTGTCCTCTGTGAGGGAATATTCGATCAGTCCGACAGTGAACCCCTGGTCTTCGATGCGTGTTCGTGCGATCTCGACATTCTCCCCGATGAGGTTCGGGACACCGAACTCCTCCGGACCGAGGGAAACCACGACGGTGACGAACGTGTCGGTCTCGACTTCGGTTCCGGCCGGCGGGTTGGTGCGGATGACGAAACCTGCAGCAATCTGATCGTTCGTCTCATCTACTTCTGACACCTTGAGATTCATCTCTTGAAGGGCGAGGAACGCGCTCTGGGCTTCGGTTCCCTCGAGGTCGGGGACGATCACGGCGTCGCCACCGGCTCCCCCTGAGAGAAGGCGCAGGATGAGCCACAGGCCGAGGCCGAGTGCGACGAGTAAGGCACCGACGAAGACCCAGTAGGTCGTCTGTGACCGCTCCTCTGGCTGTGCAGCGAACGTTGTATCAGCGCCCATGTGACCAGGCGGTGCCATGACAGCCATTGGCGGGGGAATCATCGTCGTTGCAGCGCCGGCCATGACCGCTGCAGCCGCCACAGGCTCGGCTCCTCCCAGGTACCGGAGAAGGTCGTCTCTGAAGGCGTCCGCGCTCTGATATCTAGCCGCTGGATCCTTCTGGATCGCATGTTCAGCTATCGAGGCGATCTCTTGTGGAACATCGGGATTGACCTCGCGTGTGGGCGAAGGCATGGTCGAAACATGTTGGTACGCAACGGCAACAGGGCTTTCTCCGGTGAAGGGGGGCTTGCCTGCGAGTGTTTCGTACAGGACGATCCCGAGGGAGTAGATATCTGATCGTTCGTCCGCTGGGAGGCCCTGGGCCTGCTCAGGTGAGAAGTAGGTCGCAGTTCCGATGACGGCGCCGGTGCGTGTCAACTCTTCTGAGTCGTCGAGCGCCCGCGCGATGCCGAAGTCCGTGACCTTCACTGCGCCGTCATCGGTGATCATGATGTTGCCAGGCTTGATATCGCGGTGATACACCCCGTGCTGGTGGGCGATGCTGATGGCTGCTGCTGTCTCCGCAGCGATCTCGGCCGCTCGCCGTGGAAGGAGCGCGCCCTCCGCCTTGAGTATCTGACGCAACGTCTTGCCGCGGATCAACTCCATCACCATGAAGTAGGTTCCTGCTTCTTGACCCCAGTCGTAGATCGCGACGATGTTGGGATGTGAGAGGTTCGCCGCGGCCTGTGCTTCTCTACGGAACCGTGACACGAACGCTTTGTCTGAGGCGAAATTGGCGTGAAGAACCTTGATGGCGACCGACCTGTTCAGCAACGTGTCTTCAGCCTCGAACACGTCGGCCATGCCGCCGCGCGCGAGATGTCTGACTATCCGATACCTATCGGCGAGAACACGGTTTTCCACGCTGGTGAGGGTACTTCCACTTAGCCAATACACCGCGGACTCTGGCTTCAAGACGGAAAACGGAAAACGGATGGCTGTTGGCCGATGCTCTGTCTTATCGGCTCTTCTCGAAGAATGCTTCGAGTACCTTCTGTGCGATCGGGGCTGCAACGCTCCCGCCCGTGGCTGTCTCTCCGAAGTTTCCACCCGATTCAACGACCACGGCGATGGCGATGCTGGCCTCTTCGGGATCAGCCCCGACCGGGCCGAAACCCAGGAACCAGGCGTGAGGAGGTTTGCCCGTGACCTCAGCTGTACCCGTCTTTCCAGCGATCCGAACGCCGGGGACGGCAGCCCTTCTTCCCGTCCCTGAGATGACGACCTGTTCCATCATGTCAGAAAGCACGGAGGCGGTGGCCGGACTCATCGCCCGCTTCCACACTTCTGGTTCGGTGCTGAACTCTATCGAACCGTCTGAGGTGAACACATCGTGCACGAGATACGGTTCCATTGTGGTGCCGCCGTTGGCGACAGCCGCCGCCGTCAGCGCCATGAGGAGCGGTGTTGTTTGGACGTTCCTCTGCCCGATAGCACTCTGAGCGGTCGCCGACGGGTTGTTCTCGATGGACCCCTGCCCGGGGAAGAAGGAAACAAGTACGTCGAGGTCGAATGGCACGGTTCGGTTGAAGCCGAAGCTCTCGGCGGTTATCCCGAGGTCGTTCCCCCCGACATCCATACCGAGTTGGGCGAACACGGTGTTGCACGAGCGGATGAACCCGATCTCGAGGGTGACACTCTTGCCGTCGTTGCAGACGTCCTTGTCGAAGTTCGATATGGTCGCGGTCGAGTCAGGGAGCTCTAGTTCTTTGGGATCGAGGAACACGCTCGATGGGCTCACCACGCCGAAATCCAGCCCACTTGCAGCGGTGATGACCTTGAACACGGATCCCGGGGCGTAGGACTCGTCGATCGCCCTGTTCCGAAGAGGTTCGTCCAGGTCGTTTTCGAGTGCTGTGCCGATCTCTCCAGCGCCCGATCCGTTCAAGGTATTCGGGTCGAACGACGGGTAGCTGACCATCGCAAGAACCGCTCCGGTCCGGGGGTCGAGTGCGACGACCGCCCCCTTCTGGTCCCCCAGCGCTTCAGCAGCGACCCTCTGGAGTCCGTCTTCGAGAGTCAGGCGCAGACCGCGTGGCCTCGTGTCACCTCCGAGCAGTCCGTTGAGAACGCCCGTGACCGTTGAATCTCTGTCCGACACGAGGTCCTGTGACCAGGCAGACTCCAGTCCCGTCGAACCGAACAGGACGGAGGTGTACCCGACCGTGTGGGCATAGAGATCGCCCTGGGGATAGGCCCGCACGTACAGTTTCGGGTCGATCGCAGATGGTGTGGATGCCGCCAGGATGACCTGGTCTGCCGACACGATGGGCCCGCGTTCTCTCCCTGTGCGTGCTGCAACGACTCTGGCATTGCGCGGGTCGTTCTTGTACTCGGGCCCCCGGATCACCTGGATATAGGTAACCGCTACAACGAGGATGGCGAATGCCGCGAGCAAGGCGTAGGCAGCTCTTCTCAACGCTACGTTCATACCCGCTCCTCATGTGAGATCTGGAGGAGAAGCACGAGGATGAGCATGTTCGCCAGCAGCGAAGAGCCCCCATAGGACATGAACGGGAGCGTGATGCCTGTGATGGGGAGCACCCGCAGAACTCCTCCCAGGATGATGAAGGCCTGGAGTGCGATCACGATAGCGAACCCGCCTGCGAGGTACTTGCGAAACCGGTCCCTGGCGCGGATGGCGATGCCGAAGGCTGCCGCGACCAACAAGGCGAATCCAGCGAGGACGGCGATCGAACCTGCGAATCCCATCTCCTCAGCGATCGCCGCGAAGATGAAGTCTGTCTCTGCCGCAGGGATGAGGTCCGGCCGCCCGAGGCCGATTCCAGAACCCGTCAAACTCCCTGAGCCGATCGCGAACAGTCCCTGGACGGTCTGGTATCCGGCATCGTTGAACACGGCGAACGGATCGAGCCAGGCTTCGATCCGTCGCTGGACGTGGGCGAATACCCGGTACGCGACTATGCCCGCGGCCAGTGCAGTGATGCCGCCGGCGATGACGTAGAAAGAGCGAGCGGTCGCGATATAGAGCATCCCGATGAAGATGCCGAAGAGCAGGAGCGATGCTCCGAGGTCCTTCTGGTAGATCAGGACCAGGAACGAGATCGCTGCAGCGATCATGACGGGGCCGAGATGGCGCGGTTCGGGGATCTTGAACGGTCCGATCTTTCGGTCGACCAGCGACATGGCCTCGGCGTTCTCTGCGAGGTAGGACGCCAGGAACACCGTGATGAGCACCTTGGCGAGTTCACCAGGCTGGAAACTCAGCGTTCTCAATGTAATGGGCACTTCGATGCGGACCCATAGGCGCGAGCCGTTGACCGTTGCGCCATGGATCGGCCACGAATCCGGAAACAGGGGGAGGATCAGCAATCCGAGCGCAATCGCCAGGATGACATAACGGTACTGCCGCAGCACAGCCACGCCCCCGCCTTTGAGCGACCACAAGACAGCGGCCCCGATCGCGGCCGTGATGAGGAGCGACCATCGCTGAACAGCAGCGAGTTCCGGGTTCAGCCGGTAGATCTCGACGAATCCCACCGCCGTGAGGAACGCTGCCGTTGGAAGCAGAAGACTCGACGCCCCAGGCGCCCACAGCCGTACGGCCACCTGGAGGCCGCCGAAGGTGGCGAGGAACACCAGGAGCGTGATGGCGACCTGGGCATCGAGCCAGTTGCCTATGGCGAATTCGACCATCGCGACGCCGATGCCTGCGAGCAGCGCGGCCGCAACGATCAGGCCCGCCTCAGCCCTGCGGGTCATGCCACGACGTCGATCACGATCACGGTCGTGTTGTCGACGCCCCCTGCCGTGTTCGCCTGCTCGATCAGCGCCCAGGCTGTTGGTTCGACGCCTTCGCCGGCGTGGAGTATCTGTTCGATGGTGAAATCGGCGACCATGGTGGTCAGGCCGTCAGAACACAGGAGAAGCCTGTCGCCTATCCCGAGGTCGATGGAGAAGGTGTCGATTGCGATCGGTCCAAGGCCGAGCACTCGTGTGAGCATGTGGCGGTGCGGGTGATGCTCTGCTTCCTTCTCCGTGATGTTGCCGAGTTCCACGAGTTCGTTGATCAGGGTGTGGTCCGTTGTCAGCAACCGCATGCCGCCCTCGGCGAGCAGGTACGCCCGCGAGTCCCCGACGTGGGCGAAGTCGGCCGTGCCGTCCGTGTTCAACCGCACGAGCGTCATCGTCGTGCCCATCCCGGTGAGTGAGGGGTCTTCGATGCTCTGTGCGACGACGGCATCGTTTGCGGCGGTGACCCGTGCGATCGGTTCGATCGCCTGATCGTCGAGATCCGTGGACGCAGTCTTGACTGCGATCCGTGAGGCGACCTCGCCCCCCACAGCGCCACCCATGCCGTCGGCCACCATCAGCACGACAGGCCCTTCGGAACTGCCCGATGTGGTAGGGAAGAGGGAATCCTCGTTCTGCTTGCGAACCCTTCCGGCATCTGTGCCGGTGCCCCATACGTATTTCATCTCACCTCGAGAATGGTCTTACCGATCTGAACCGTATCGCCCTTCGAGACGGTGGTTGGTGTTGTGACGCGTCGCCCGTTCACATAGGTCCCGTTCGTGCTGCCGAGATCGTGTACGAGAACGGTGTTGTCCTGGAGTCCGACTCTGGCATGGAACTCGGACGAATAGGGGTCGTCGATGTGGATGTCGGCGTCACTCGAGCGGCCGACGACATGGCCCTGTGGCCGGAGTTTCACCCGGTCGACGTTCGCGTTGCCCGTGAGGACGACGAGTTCGGCTGGAAACCCTGTCACTCGTGTCCCCGGGTTGGAGCCGATGTGGCTACGCAGTGCACGCACGACCTGGAACAGGAACAGGAACAGGAGGAGGAGAAAGAGAAGCTTGATGATGTTGAAGAACAGGGCAGGCATTCAGATGATCATCCTGTATGTGAAGGAGAGGTCTCCGAGGAGGACATTGTCGCCTGCTACGACCGGCAACGGCTCGCCAGACGCTCTTTGCCCGTTGACGAACGATCCGTTCGAAGACCCCAGGTCAGACAGATACGCGCGATCAGCGTCTCTGAAGAGCACCGCGTGGTACCGCGACACCTCCTGGTTTGCGATACGGACATCGCAGTCGAGTTCACGACCGATCAACGTGCGGTTGTACGCGATGGGAAGGACGGCGGAACCATCGTCGGCGATCAGTTGCGCCCAGGGTTCGAGCGGGGTCGCTAGGAATGCACCCGTGCACTCGACGATGCCCCGCGGCGTGGAACCGTCGGTTCGGATATGGACGCTCACCCGTCCTGTGAGCCTCCAGCTTCGCTCGATGGATGTCTGGGTGATGGCGTGTTCGAGTTCGGTGACCAGAGCGCCACGATCGATCGATGCGTCCAGGTCGCCGGCGTTCATCGCCACGACGAGGTCGTTGGGGACCTGGATGCCCGCAGGCGACTCGATGGCGAGGAACTCGAGTTGCCTCACGAGCCGTGTTGCGATCGCGATGGGATGCATCGTTCCGCGAAAGACAGAGGCGCTCGCTCCGTCTGCGAGTTTCTCCAACCGTCGCTCGAGGCCCTGTGCAAGGTTCATAGGAGGAACGGTACTCGGTATCGGGTTTTTCCCTCGGCGTTGTCTGGTGTCAGAGCACAGAGCACGGAGGTCTTCTTGTCTGTGTTCTGTGTTCTCGGCTCCTCGGAAAACAGAAAACGGAAAACGGAGAACCTCCTGACTGTTGGCTGTTGGCTGTTGTGCCATGTAGCCTTCCCGTGCCGCGGGTGAGTGGCGGAATTGGCAGACGCGCAGGATTCAGGTTCCTGTGAGGTAACACTCGTGAGGGTTCAAGTCCCTCCTCGCCCACGATGGACTATCCGTCGTACCAGTCAGGACGTCGACCGCGGTCGCGTCGCTGGCTGCTGGTCGCTCTTTCAATCACCGTGGTCGTCGTGTTGATCGTGTTCCTGGCTTCGCGCCAGACAGATCAACGAGGGACGGTGGAGTTCTTCGGCGCGGCCGAGCAGGCAACAGTTCTCGAGAAGTCCGCAGCCCAGACGCTCGACCAGGCGCTGGCATCGATCGGGGTCGTCACCCGCCAGGATCTGACGCGGCGGTTGGATAGCGTTGTCGAGGAGTCGGCCGAGGCCGAGGCCCTGATCGCCGCTGTTGAGAACATACCGTCCGATATCGGTGCCTCATACGGAACCATGGTCACGGCTTCGTCTTCGTGGACCGTAGGAACCCGTGAGATCAACCGTGTCGTGCTCGGCATCATGGACGGTGAGATCGTTGAGACCGCTGTCCCCGATCTCCAGAATGCCCTCGACCTGCTCGGTGTCGGCGATGCCGGTTACGGGTTGTTCCTCGAATCTGTCGTGGAGATTCCTGAGACGGTGGAGGCTGTCGAGTTCCCTCCCATTCGCTTCATAGACCTCACACCAGACGACCCGTTTCGCTTCAATGCCACCAACCTCGTCCTCAGAATCCAGGCGGCCTATGGCCTTGCCCCCCACCGCGACGTGTCCATCTCGGGCAGCACTGAGCCGGCAGCGGTCGGTGACAAGGACGGCATCCCCGTCGTCCCCTTCTCCGATTCGTTGGCCATCATCGCGTTGATCACGAATGAGGGAAACGAACTCGAAACTGATGTCGGTGTGAGCCTGGACGTGGTCGATGTGGACACAGGCGACATAGTTTCGAACTCCGAGACGATCACCCAACTTGATGTCGGAACGTCGACCACAGTTATCTTTGATGCCATCGAGATCGAACCCGGTGGTTTGTATCAGGCGATCCTCACGGCGAGAATCAACGGCGACATCGACGAGACGAACAACGAGTGGACAATGACCTTTATCTGGAATGCTGATTCATGAGTATCGCTTTCGTCGCCGTTGTGGTGCTCGTCCTCATCCTTGCCGTGTGGCAAGCCATTCAGATACAGGCATTGCGCCACAAGCTCGACTCTGTTCCCGACGACGCTGATGTGATCGGGATGCTCACCAATGTCGATGCCCGGATCAATGAGAGAGAGGTCCGTGCTGCTGAGATCAACCAGAGGCTTTCTCTACTCGAAGAACAGATGCCGTTTGCGCTCAGCTATATCGGTGTCGTCTCGTACAACGCGTTCGGCAACATCGTCGGGAATCGGTCGCGGTCGATCGCTCTGTTGAACCAGCAAGCAGATGGCATCGTGATCACGATCCTCGCATCGCGAGAAGAGACGCTCTTTTTCACCAAGGAAGTCCGCGCAGGCTCGGGTGTTGAGGAGTTGTCGCCAGAGGAGCAATCGGCGGTGAGCCGCGCCGTCGGTCAGTAACCTCTGACCATGATCGATATCGCAATTCTCAGAGAGTGCCGTGACGACCTGGCAGCATCGCTCGCCCGTCGCGGCATCACCATCGACCTGGAAGCTCTTGCCTCGCTGGACAAGGAGCGGAGAGAGGCCCGCTCCGCTGCTGAGATCGTCCGATCGAAGCAGAACGAGATCGGAAAGTCGATCCCGGCACTCGACGGCTCGAACAAACAGGCTGCCATCACCCGTGCAGGGGAACTCGCCGGTGAGTACAAGGACCTCCTCGCCCGCGCAGATGCCCTCGATCAACGGTTCAACATCGAGTGGATCGCCTTGCCGAACATGACCGATCCGAGCGCGGCAGATGGCCTCGAAGAAGAGGACGCCATAGAGATCAAGCGGGTTGGCGAGCCGCCAGTGTTCGGATTCGACGCGGTCGACCATCTAGACCTCGGTGTGGCGCTCGATGTCATCGACATTGGACGAGCCGTGAAGATCTCCGGCAGCCGGTTCGTACTCAAGAAGGGAAAGCTCGCCCTTCTCGAGATGGCGCTCATGCGCTGGGCAGTAGCGAACGTCTCGACGCACGGGTTCACCCCGGTCATCCCTCCGGTCCTCGTACGAGAACATGCGCTGTTCGGCACCGGCTTCTTCCCTGGTGACAGGGAGCAGGTGTACTCGGTTCGGGAGGATGATCTGTACCTTGTCGGTACGTCTGAGGTCCCTCTGGCAGCGATGCATGGCGACGAGATTCTCGATGGCGACGATCTTCCGCTGCGATACGTCGGGGTATCGACGTGTTTCAGGGTCGAGGCCGGTACCTATGGCAAGGACACACGCGGCATGTTCCGGGTGCATCAGTTCGACAAAGCTGAGATGTTCTCGTTCGTCCATCCGGACCGCTCTCGGGATGAACACGACTATCTCCTCGAACGTGAAGAAGAGATCGTTCGGGCGCTCGAGATCCCGTATCGAGTCGTGAACGTGGCTGCAGGCGACCTCGGCTCGTCCGCGGCCAAGAAGTACGACATAGAGGCCTGGTTCCCCGGTCAGGGACGCTACCGCGAGATCACTTCGACGTCCAACACCACGGACTTCCAGGCGCGACGTTTGAAGATCAGGTACAAGAGCGATGGCAAGAACCAGCTCGTGCACACACTCAACGGCACGGTTGTCACTCCGCGGCACCTGATCGCATTGATGGAGAACCATCAGGACGGCGACGGCTCGATCCGCATCCCTCATGCTCTGGTTCCGTATACCGGATTCGAGACGATCGAACCAGGATGAGTAACGGCACGGTCTTCAAGGACATCGCTGACAGATACGACAGGTTGAACGCGATCCTGTCGCTCGGACAGGACCAGAAGTGGCGTCAGACCGTCGTGTCGCGCCTCCCCCACGGCCGACTGCTCGATCTTGGGGCGGGTACCGGTGCGGCGAACCCCGTCTTCACACCACGCGAGGTCGTGGCCCTCGACCCTGCAGTCGAGATGCTCGAGTTCAACGACGCGTCCCAGCGAGTTGTGGCGGTCGGGGAGACTCTGCCCTTCGCCGACGAGACCTTCGATGCGGTGTTCTCTGCTTATGTCTTCAGGAACCTCGACTCGGTTGACACGACGATGTGCGAGGTCGCACGCATTCTCAAGCCGGGGGGTATGGCAGGCATCGTCGACCTTGGCAGACCGAAGGGACGGGTCACGAGCACGATCCACCGCGCAGGTACCGCCGTGGTGTTGCCTCTGGCAGGGTTGAGCATCGGCGCACGCCAGGAGTATGTGTACCTGCACCACACCCTCGACAAACACGCACCGCCTGAGGAACTGCTTGCCAACACGCCGCTCGACCTGATCGACACCTGGCGCCTCGGACCCATGGGTTTCGTCTGGGCAGCACT
>CAYUJA010000040.1:0-11085 GCA_964444875.1 uncultured Acidimicrobiaceae bacterium
TCCATTTGGTGGAGGGTCGCCTTGGACTTTGGCGTCCATAGGCGCCATATACGGCGGCTCTGGACGCCAAAGTCCTATTCGATGGTGCCGACGCGCAGGCCGACCGCGACTGCTTCGGCACGCGACGACACGTCGAGGCGCTCGAAGATCCCGCGAATGTAGGTCTTGACGGTCGCTTCAGATATCCCGAGTTCCCGTGCCACCTGTTTGTTCTCAGAGCCGTTCGCTATCAGCTGGAGCACCTGCTGTTCCCGCGGGCTCAGCCGACCTGTTGGCTTGGACCCCGTGCGCATCTCCTCTATCAGGGGTTCCATCAGTTCGCCATCGATATAGGTCTGCCCCTCCCCCGCAGCCCGTAGTGCACGGAGCACCTCGTCCCTGCCTGCACTCTTGAGGAGATACCCCGCTGCACCAAGTTCGACGGCCCGTCGCACGTATCCGGGCTGGTCGTGCATGGACATCATCAACACCTTCACCTGGGGGAACTCGACGACGAGGCGCTCGAGCGCGGCCAGGCCGGTGATGTCGGGCATGCGGATGTCGAGCAGGATCACATCCACCGGCTCACGGCCGACGACCTGGAACATCTGCTCCGCCGACTCGACGTCGTCGACGATCTCGATGTCTGGTTCGTCGGCGAGCATATAGCGCACGCCGTCGCGTACGACCTTGTGGTCATCAACGATCAGGACTTTCATGAGGAGGCCTCTTCAACCATCCGGGGTAACCACGCTCGCAAACGCGTGCCTCCTGGTTCCATGGTATCGAGCGTCACGTCACCATCGAGCGCAACGAAGCGCTGGCGAGTCGTGCTGAGCCCCAACCCGGCTTCAGCATCGCCTACTCCCGTAGAACCATCATCTTCGACATCGAGCACGAGCCGATCGCCGTCGCTGTACAGGGCGATCTTCACGGTGTGCGCGTTCGCATGTTTGCGTACGTTGGTTATCGCCTCTCTGGCTGCCCGGTACATCTCGGTCCGCGCGATCGGTGAGGGCTCCACATCCAGGTCGATGGCCAGGTCGACATCCAGGTCGGACTCGCTCATCGTCAGTTCCGCGAGATCCTCGAGCGCTGTCTCGATCCCGGCGTCCGCCGCAAGTTCGAAGTGCAGGAGCCGGAGTTCCTTGCGCAATGTGGCGTCCATGTCTCGCACCACATCAGCGAGATGCCCCAGTTCTACCGCAACCGGATCGTCGGCGCCGAGCTTCGCCTGGGAACCCTCGAGGCCGTACAGGAGCCGGTACATCGGTTGGCCGATGTCGTCGTGAAGCGCACCAACGACCCTGCGACGCTCCTCTTCTTGAGCAACGAACGACGACTGAAGAAGTTCCTCTGCCTGGCGCCGCCTCCGGTTCAGCTCACGGCCTCGAGCGGCGATGCCGAATACCATGACGATTCCGATCGCGGCGATCCCGATGCCGATCGAGAGCCACACGTTGCGTGCGATCTGTCCGAGCGCCTGGCTGAGACCGCTCGCATCCTGTTCCACCTCGGCCACGAACTGGGGAGCACCGTCGGCCTCGCCTATCGGCACATAGAACTCGATCAGTTCGCCGTGGCCCCTGTCGTAGGCATGGGCGGGATCAGTCAGGTCGGATACATGACTTTCTCCCGTGCCCTCGAAGGCGACAGCCGCATGTTGCGGGAGGTCGAACCTCTGGCCAACCAGTTCGTCGGCGTCCGAGTACACGATCGTCCCGTCCGGCGCCCAGACTTTGACAGGGACCGTCTCTCCACCAAGGACGGTCACACGCACCGCAACGTCGAACGCAACGTACTGAGCCGGAGCATCCTTCCCCTCGGGCGGAAACGGCGGAAGTTCGCCAACGACCGCTGTGACCATCTCTGCTCTGGCATCGAGCAGGTGGCCTTTCGCAGAGCGGGTGATCGAGAACCCGAGGATGATCGTGACCCCGAGCGCGAGCAGGACACCGACCACGGCGAGGCGCCCGAGTCCGCCGATCTCGACCCAATCGGATCTGAGGTTGGACACGGATCGCCGAAAGCGCTGGGAGAACGACTGGTTTGCCACACTCGAAATCTACCCGATGAAGGCCATAGCCTGCTCTCAGCAGGCTCCACCGTCAAGATCGCAAACGAGGCCGGCCGCCGTCTCGGGGTAGTTCTTCTCGATGAGACCGTTGATCCTGGCCACAACGGTCTCGAACGGGGCGTATCCATAACTGATCGGCATGGACGACGCGCCATCGCGCAACAGCAGGGTGGGAAAGCCGGTCACGCCGAGCCACTGCGCTTCGAGGAAGTCCTGTTCGGTCGCAGCACGCATCTCTGCCGAGCCGATCTGGGCGACGAACTCGCCGGGGTCGACGGGGAAACCGGCGACGAGGTCGCCGTACACCAGAGGGTCGGTGACGTCGACTCTGTCTGCATAGAACGCTCGTTGCACCGTGTCGAGGAATCGTCTGGTCTCGTGTGGCGCGACCTGGCGCATCGTCACGACCGCAGTGTCCGGCACAAGGGTGTCGTACATCCAGTTCTCTCGTTCGAGGCCGGCATGGTCGAATGGCTGGCCGCTCGCGGACGCTACCTGGGTCCAGTGGTGGGCCAGGTAGTCACGGATGCGGTCGATCGGTTCGGCCTTGTCCCCCGGCCGCAACCCGCCGACGATGATCCTGAAGTCGAAATCGAACGAGTCCTCTACCTTCTCGATGACGGGGGCGAACCCCCAGCACCATGAACACATGGGGTCGGCAACGTAGACCAGTTCGAGTTCGGTGCTCATGCTCGGCGTCAACCCGCCGCTGCAACCTGATATTCCGTGTACCCGGTGCCTTCGAGTTCGTCTGCGATCTCTGCGCCACCCGAGCGCACGATCCTGCCACCGACCATCACATGGACCGCGTCGACCGACATGTAGCGCAGGATGCGGCTGTAGTGGGTGATGATGACGACACCGAGATTGGGGCTGCGAAGGGCTTCGACCATCGAGGCGACCTCGCGAACGGCATCGATGTCGAGGCCTGAGTCGATCTCGTCCAGGATCGCTACCTTCGGGTTGGCCACACCGAGCAGATACATCTCTGATCGCTTCTTCTCCCCACCAGACAAGGCGAGGTTCACCGATCTGTCACGGAACCTGTCCATGTCGAGTCTGGCGCTTGCTGCTTCGATTCGCTCGGCGAAACCGGGGTCATCGGGGTTGCTCAAGGCCATCTCCGCCGTCAGGTCGTCGAGGGACACACCTGGAATCTCTGTGGGGTACTGGAAAGCTTCGAAAAGCCCGGCACGCGCCCGCTCATCAACGGTCATGGCCATGATGTCGACACCGTCGATGAAGGCTTCGCCTGTCACCTGGTAGTCGCTTTTGCCCATCAGGGCGTGGCTCAGTGTCGATTTCCCCGAACCGTTCGGACCCATGATCGCATGGACCTCACCGAATGGGATTGCCAGGTCGACACCACGAAGGATCTCGAGATCGCCTATGTTCGCTTTCAGGTCTCGAACCTCAAGTGCGTAGCTCATCGGTTGTCCTCACTGCTTGTACTGGATACGAATACATTGCCGTCTCGCACCTCTGTGCGATACGTGGCAACGGGTTTGGTCGCTGGAAGCGTCAGCGCTTCCCCCGTTGCGATGTCGAACGTGGCGCCGTGGCGCGGGCACTCGACCTCACCATCGAACACCTCCCCCTCACAGAGCGAAGCTTCGGCATGTGAGCACCGGTCGGCCAGGGCGAACAACGCCTGATCACTGCGGAACACTGCAACGGCGGTCCCGTCGACTTCGACACAGGTGCCGACGTCCTCAGGGAGGTCGGTGAGGGCACCAACCAGGACCCCGCTCATACCCTGCCCTCTTGTTGGGCCGTGACGTACTTGCTGTTGATCCGCTCACGCGCCCACTGAGCAACGTGATCGTCTGGGATCTGTGCGACGACGTCCTCGAAGAAGCCGTGGACCTGGAGCCTGTCCGCACTCTTGGGGGTGAGCCCACGCGACATGAGGTAGTACCGCTGATCCTGATCGAGCGGACCCACACTGGAACCGTGACCGCACTTGACATCGTTGTTCAAGATCTCGAGGTTCGGCACAGACTGGGCTGCCGCACCGTCAGACAGGATGAGGTTGCGGTTGGTCTGGAACGACTCCGTGCGCTGTCCCGTCTCTTCGATGCGGATCATCCCCGTGAACACTGACAGTGCATGGTCGGCCACGGCACCCTTCAAGAACATGTCTGCACGGGTGTTCGTGCCGATGTGGTTCATGAAGTACCGGTAGTCGAGCACCTGTTCGTGCTCACCGAAGTACGCACCGTAGATCTTTCCGTGGGAACCGTCTCCGATGAAGTCGACATCGAGGTGAAGCCGGCCGAGCTTGGCACCGAGCCCTACCTCGGAGAACGTGAGGCTCGCGTCACGATGGAGGCGGATCACGCAGCGTCCCAGGGCGCGAGTGGCGTAGTTCCAGTCCTGGATGAGGCTCATCGTCAGCCTGGCATTGTCTCCCACGGACGCGGTGACCGTCGGAACGACCGTTGAGCCTGCTTCAGACGTCGAGCGCTGGCGCACGACGACCGTGGCGTCGCCGCCCCGTGGGACGTCGATGTGGACGCCGGGGAAGGTCGATGCCTCGCCCGTTGCGACTACATCGACGAACACAGGCTGGGTGAGAAGGTCTGCACCGATGTACACGGCACCGGGCGAATAGGCGGCGAAAGCGGTGGAGAACAGATCCTCATCGGTGATCGTCTCGACCTCATCGGGGCGCTGGGCGATCGTCGTGACCCCGTCGGTGACGCAGAATCCGTCAACAATGGACACAACGGTCCCGTGCCAGGTCTCGACGATCTCGTCTGTGTCGCCATGTCCCGGGCCCGACGGCGCAGAACCCAAAGCGGGGTCGAAGTCGAGGTCGAGGTACCGCCAGATCTCATCGACCGCCGAAGGCATCGATAGCGAGGGGAGCGCCTCGAGGGCTGCGGTACGCCTGTCGGCCATCCAGGCGGCGTCGTTCGCACCGGGCAGTGTTGTGTGGGGCACGTCTCAATCCTTCGTCTGTTCCCGCAACGATACCGTTTCGCCGCTCCCAACTATCGAGTTTACAACATGACGGTGGGAGAAATAGGATGCCAGAGGCCGTCCCCCCTTCAGGGGGGACAAGCGAGTCTTCGAGCGAGGGGGGACTGCGAGCCTGCGAGCCCGGCGCGGCTACAGGTCTCCCGGCAACGCGGATCCCCCTACATCGTCGCAGGGCTCCTCTGTTGTCCCCCTTGAAAGGGGGACTGCCTGAAAGGGGGACTACCTGGTCGCTGCGTCCGCGAGGCCCCCAGGCCGAGCGCGTCCGCGACACAACTAAACGAGAACCCTGTTTACCGTTCTTCATGACACACAACGAGGCAGCCGCCGGTAGGACTTGGCAGGCGCCCGAGGAGGTCAGACTCATGCGCTCGAAAACATTGCGCTTTGCCGCGTTCCTAGCGGCGACAACTATCACCATCACTGGCTTGCAGACCGTTACGGCCCCGGCCCCGGCGCGAGCAGAAAGGCAAGACACGGACTTCACCCTGTCCGTGTTCCCCGTCGGTTCTCAGGAAGTACGCTTCAGGGACGGCTGGGGCGAGTGGCGTTCGGGAGGACGTCGGCACAGAGGAACGGACATCGTTGCAGACCGCGGAACACCGATCCTCGCCGTTGCGAACGGCGTGGTGACGAAGATGGACTACCAATACCAATCTGGCTTCTACCTCGTCATCGACCACGGCAATGGAACCCAGACGATGTATCTCCATCTCAACAACGACACGTACGGCACGGACGACGGACAGGGCGGCGTCACGACGGCGTACTACCCGACGCTCACGGTCGGCACCGAGGTACAGGCCGGCGATGTGATCGGTTACATCGGTGACTCGGGCAACGCCGAGGATACGACACCGAACACGCACTTCGAGATCATCACCAATGGGGAGAAGATCAACCCGTATCCCCTTCTCGAAGCCGCGTTCGAGCGCGAAGAGCGCAACCTGCCGCCCCTCGTCACACCGTTCTAACGAGCGCCAGCGCCCGGGTGAACACGTCATCGAGCATCGGCTCGGTGAGCCGTCCCGTGAAGGTGTTCTGCTGGGACACGTGGTAGCTCATCACGATCGACACTGTGCCGACCTGCACCTCGTTCCCATGGCCGAATTTCGGTCTGGGACGGGGAAGGTCGGCGCCGGTCCTGCCGAGGTGCGCCCACAGCGCCTCGTAAGCGATCTGGCCGAGGACGACGAACACCGAAACCCGCTCGACACGGGCGAGTTCAGCATCGAACCACATCGAGCAGTTCCTGCGCTCTTGCGGCGTCGGTTTGTTCTGGGGCGGCGCACATCGTACCGGTGCGGTGATCCACACATTCCGAAGAGCAAGGCCATCACCGCGGGCCTGTGATGTCGGCTGGTTGGCGAGGCCTGCAGTGAACAGCGCCCGGTACAGCCAGTCTCCGGAGCGGTCTCCGGTGAACATCCTCCCCGTCCGGTTGGCACCGTGGGCCGCCGGTGCGAGACCTATCACAGCTATCGCGGCATCGGGGTCACCGAAACCCGGCACCGGCCGCCCCCAGTACTCGTCGTCTTTGAAGGCAGCACGTTTCGTGTGTGCCACCTCACCCCTCCACGCCACGAGGCGGGGACATGCGGTGCACTCGATCAGGGCTGCCGTGAGTTCGCTCAGCGAGGCGGAAGGGCCGAGCGCGAATAACTCGCGTTGTTGCTCCACAACAGCCACCCCATCCCTAGTTCGCTTACGGCAAACTGTATCGCACGTTGCTGTGCATCCTCGATAGCCCACGTCTGGAGCCACGGACGGAAGTACGCATGGCCATCTGCCTTCCCACGGCCACCAGCAAGAGCCGTCACGACGATGTCGAGTGCGAACTCATCGGGATCGTCATATCCCTTCCACCCACTGCCGTAGTTCGTCGAGTACAACGTCGGGGAGAGGACGTCGACGATGCGCGAGATGGCCGATGGCCGCTGGCCGGTGCCCTCGTCCGACGTCGACTCCAGCACGATTCCGAGCAGCGTCGTCGAAACGGTACAACCAACAGGGTGGATCACGGAATAGGCACGAGTCAAAAACGCATCGATCGACGCGACCCTGACCTCCTGGTTGTAACCACCGTCGAAGACCGCCGTCGAAACATCGCCACCGAGGGGATACGAGACGTAGTCGAACTGAACCTCGTCGAACCCGAGCCTGCACGCCTCGTCCGCGATGGCGATCGAGTACTCATAGGAGGCAGGGTCGGACGGGTCGAGCCATGCGTAACCATTGCGAGACCGCCAGAGTGTCCCATCCTCGTTGCGCACCGCCCTGTCCGGTTCGGCTTCAGCGAAGAAACTGTCCTGGAACACGCCGATCCTGGCGATCATGTACAGGCCGCGATCCTTCCCCTCGCTCACCACGTCGCGGGCGTCGAAGTAGTTCTTCACTGCACCGATGGAACTCGCGGTCGCGACCTTCGTTGGATACACAACCGTGCCATCCTCGGACTTGAGATCGATAACGAGAGCGTTGATACCGGTTGATTCCGTCAGCGCGAGGATCCCGTTCCAGCGTTCAGAATCGAGAACATCCTCGGGGGAGACACGGAGCGCGTTCACGACGGTTGGAGACATGGACATGTCAAGCTGCTCCACACCACCATCCCAGTCAACCTCGACCGGTTCCCAAGCGGGGCGCGAGAGGCTGATGGGCCCCGCAACAGCACGATTGAGCGAGAAACGACCCTCGTTGTCCGTTGTGTCCCTGGCTCTGCCACGTACGATGACCGCTCCAGGAAGCGGGCGGCCAAGATCGGTGGTCACCCGTCCGGTCAGCACGATCGGCTCGAGGCGTAACTCGATCTTGCCGGCATCGGGGTACTCCTCGACGGTGAGTTCCGTGGGGCGGAATCCGTCGGCGGACACGGTGAGATCGATCGGTGTACCTTCCCACACCACGATCGAACCGGCCCGGCCCCCTGCGACGATCTCCGTTCCGTTCGCCGTAACCGTCGACGGCAACGCGGAAAGATCGTCTGCGGCGAGCACAACGACCGCGATCGTCGGAGCACCGGGCTCGGGTGGCGTCACGGCATCACCAGGCGAGACGCTCACAGCGCTCGCACATGCCGACGCCACCAGGCCGACGAGGGCAATGATCGTGATATAACGATGGATCATCAGAGTGGACCAGTCGCTCGGTGGACGTATCTCGGTGGACGTATAGGGGGAAACCCTGAAATGGTAGAACTTTCTTGCCTTACTGGCCCCTTGGTGATATCTTCCAAGAGCGCTGTTGGGGCAGAGCACGCCACAGAACCCGGGGGGGATTCATGGCTCTTGCTGGACGAGAAACAACTTCTGATGCCATCGGCATCTACCTCGAGGCGGTGTCTGGTCACGATCTACTCACCGCTGAGGACGAGGTGCGCCTCGCGCGGACCGTCGAACACGGCAACGAAGCCGAGGCGGAACTCGCTTCCTCGCGAGATCTGACACCTGCACGTCGAACCGAACTGGTTCACCGGGTACGCCTCGCTGAACACGCCAAACAGGAGTTCATACGCTGCAACCTCCGCCTCGTCATCTCCATCGCAAAGCGGTACACGGGAAGAGGACTCGACCTGCTCGACTTGATCCAGGAAGGGAACCTCGGCCTGATTCGCGCAGTGGAGAAGTTCGACTGGAGAAAGGGCTTCAAGTTCTCGACCTATGCAACCTGGTGGATACGCCAGGCGATCACGAGGGGCCTCGGTAACAACGGCCGCACCATCAGATTGCCCGTCCACATGGTCGATGTCGTGCGAACCGTCCGTGAGAGTGAACTCACCCTCAAAGAACGCCTCCATCGGATGCCGACAATGGCAGAGATCTCGGAACTGAGCGGACTCGACGAAGACAAGATCGTGGTCGCCCTGAACACACCGGGAGACACCGTATCGCTCGACAGGCCCGTCGGTGACGAGGGAGATGCCCAGCTCGGTGACTTCGTCACAGATGCAAGCGTCGAAGATCCCTTCGCACGGGTGGCAGACAGCGCCCGCGCACAGGAACTCGCCAAAGCCATCGCAACGCTCGACGAACGCGAGCGCACGGTTCTCGTACTTCGTTACGGCCTCGATTCGGAACCTCCACGCACGCTCTCTGACGTAGGAGACCGCCTCGGCGTCACCAGGGAGCGTGTCAGACAGATCGAGACCCGCGCCCTTGGAAAACTTCGCCACCCCTCAGCACTGCACAACCTCAAGAGCCTGTTGTAGGAGAAGTTTTCAGTTTTCAGTTGACAGTTCAGAGCGATGCCTTCTGGCTGTGAACTGTGAACTGTGAACTGTGAACTGTGAACTGTGAACTGTGAACTGTGAACTCCCTCAGAACAGTCTCATCGCGTCCGAGTCTGCACCGCGGAGCGTTTCGTAGTCGATCTCGAGCCATTCGATACCGCGATCTTCACAGAGCACCCTGGCCTGGGGTTTGACGACCTGGGCAGCAAAGATGCCGCGCACCGGGGCAAGGCGGGCATCGCGGTTGAGGAACTCGAGGTAGCGAGTCAACTGCTCGACACCGTCGATCTCCCCCCGTCGCTTGATCTCGATGGCGATGGTGCCGTCACCCCCGTCACGACACAGGAGGTCGACAGGGCCGATTGGCGTGGGAAACTCCCTGCGGATGAGGTGCGTGCCTTCCCCGAACGTCTCCGGGCGTTCCGCGAGGAGTCGCTGGAGTTCGAGTTCCACGCCGTCCTTCTGGAGTCCAGGGTCCTCCCCCATCTCGATCGCCGTTTCGAAGTGGACCTCGGTGAACTCGATGATGAGTTTCTCACCCTTCGGATTGACCACGACCCACGTGTCCCCATCATCGGTCAGCGTGTTCGGGGCGTTCATCCAGTTCAACGGTTTGTAGGCACCGCCATCGGCATGAACCGCGACACACCCGTCGGCTTTCACCATGATGAGCCGCGTAGCGAGGGGAAGGTACGCCGTAAGCCGGCCCTCATATCGAACAGTGCACTCGGCGATTCGGATCCGCATGGAACCGCAGGCTACTGTCGAGAGGATCGTCCACTGCGAGGCGTCGACCATGCGCCACAGTCAGAACGTTCGGAAAACGGAAAACGGAAAACGGAGAACGCTCCCTATCCGATCGAGCCTTCCATCTGGAGTTCGATGAGCCTGTTGAGTTCGACGGCATACTCCATCGGCAACTCCCGCACGATCGGCTCGATGAATCCCGCAACGACCATCGCTGTCGCCTGTGCCTCGGTGAGCCCTCTGCTCATCAGATAGAACAGCTGATCCTCACCGACCTTCGACACCGTCGCCTCGTGGCCGATGTCGACGTTGGACTCCTCGATCTCCATGTACGGATAGGTATCGGAACGAGAGTCCTCGTCGAGGAGGAGTGCATCACACATGACGTACGAGTGGGCGTTGTACGCGCCCTCTTCAACACGCACGAGACCGCGATACATAGATCGGCCTCCGCCCTTGCTGATCGATTTCGATGTGATCAATGATGTCGTGTTGGGCGCTACATGCACCATCTTCGCTCCGGCATCGAGGATCTGGCCCTTGTTCGCGAACGCTATGGAAAGTACCTCTCCGTGGGCGCCCTCTTCCATCAACCACACAGCGGGGTACTTCATGGTGAGTCCGGAACCGAGGTTCCCGTCGATCCATTCCATCGTTGCGTTCTTGTACGCTGCGGCACGCTTGGTGACGAGGTTCAGCACGTTGTTCGACCAGTTCTGGATCGTCGTGTAACGGCACCGCCCGCCTTCCTTGATGACGACCTCGACCACGGCGGCGTGGAGAGAGTCCGCGGTGTACGTCGGTGCAGAACAGCCCTCGACGTAGTGGCAGAACGCACCCTCGTCGACGATGATCAGGGTCCGCTCGAACTGTCCCATGCTTTCAGCATTGATCCGGAAGTACGCCTGGAGCGGCTCTTCGAGGTGAACACCCGGGGGTATGTAGATGAAGGAACCACCCGACCACACGGCCGAGTTCAGCGCGGCAAACTTGTTGTCGTTGGGTGGGATGATCGTACCGAAGTACTCCTGGACGAGTTCGGGATAGTCCCGGACCGCTGTGTCCATGTCAC
>CAYUJA010000041.1:0-11082 GCA_964444875.1 uncultured Acidimicrobiaceae bacterium
ATCCGTCGCATCCAGGACCCATCGAGAAGTAGAGCAGCGCATCGCCGTTGGCGAGGATGGCATCGAGTGCGTGTGTGGCGCCGTCGGTGGCCGGGAGAGAGAAGTCCGGGGCGGATGCTCCGATCGACGAGTCTGCGGTCGTGTCGTCACCTCCGCCGAGCGCCATCACCGCTGCGAGTGCGATGACGGGCAGCGCAATGGCCAGCCAACTCCACCATGACGGACGTCGTTTCGTCTTAGTGGAGGTCCTGGTCGGGTTGGCCGACTGTTTCGGATGTTTCGTGTTCTTGGTCATGGCAACTCCCATCTGTTGAGTGTTCTTCATCTGTTGTTGGTGCTCGTCGTCGGCCCGATATGGCGACCGCGGCGACGGCCACGCCGAGGAGGGCCAAGCCGATGACCACGTCGGGGACCGGTTCGAGCCATCCGACGAGCGGGACGAGACGGTCCTGGAGCCAGGTGCCGATGGCTACCTGGGCGGTTGGTGCGAGTGTCGTACCGGTGATGCCGATAGCGATCAGGGCGAGACCCATGACGCTGAACATCACCGCGGCGACGATGTCGAGGGTTGTGACCGTCAACGTGCGTCCTGCCAGACGGATGTGCCTGTCCTTCCCTCTGAGCTGATCGCGGCCTTTGGAACCGAGCCGATCCCAGGCAAGGGCGAGGATCACGAGGGGGAACACCATTCCAAAGACGTAGGCCATTCCGATGCCGACACCCTGTACGAGAGTTGGAGCGACGGCCGAGAGTGTCAGCACGCCGGCGAGTACGGGGGCACAGCAGGCCGAGGCAGCGCCGGAGAAGACCCCGAGGACGAATACCCCTCCCGAGTCCGTGCGCTGGATATCGGGAGACCCCTTCATGAACGGAAGTGTCCATCCCCGGCCCGATAGCGCAAGACCGGCGAGGAAGAGCATGAGCAGGCCACCGACCACATACGTCGCCCCGTGGTAGCGCAGCAGTCCCCGGGTGAGGATGCCGAGGCCGAGCGTGATCGGGATGAGTACCACAGCGATCCCTGCAGCGAAAATCAGGGTGAGCGGTACGAGGCGCCACCGGCTGTTGCGTACCGCTGCTGCGAGGTAGGCAGGGAAGAGGACCACGATGCAGCACGGGGCGAAGAGGGCAACAGACCCGGCGAGGAACGCTGCGAGAAGGGATCCTCCGAGGAACACGCCTTCCATGTCAGCACCCCCCGTGGGGGTGGGGTGCCGGCTCAAAAAAACGCATGGCCGTGTCGAGTGCCTTGACCAGTTTGCGCCGTGAGATCCGTCCATGCCCGAAATAGGTTCCGTCGATCAACAACACCGGCGGAAACGGAACCCGATATCGCGCAGCGATGGCGGTTCCTTCGTCGCTTGTCAGTTCGACCTTTCGGACACGGAGCGGATATCCATCTGCGAGGTCTGCCAGGAGTTTCGATGCGTCGTCGCAGAAGTGGCAACGGCGAGCGGTGACGAGGAGGATCTCGATCGTTCGTTGATCGGACCCGCCGACGTTGACCATCTCTTCCTCCACGTTCGTCTGTCGTGCATCCCCTCAACGGCTGACACCGCTGCGGGTTCGTTTGCTGACACGAACGATAGCACGATTCCGTAGTTGCGTACACTTCAACTAATGAATTAGTGGGGGTGTCAGGTAAACCCGCAGTCAGGCGCCCTTGGGCTGGGCGATCCGTCTGAACACGAAGGCGGTCACGAGAGCAAGGCCCACGATCCAGACCAGGGCGAGCATGAGCATGGCGAACTGGTCGAACGTGGTTGTGAACGCACCGTCGACAAGTACCTGCACCCCACCTCGACCCGGTAGGACGACCCCCCAATTCGGAGGGGATGCCGAGAACATGATGTTCTGAGCCAGTCCGACATCGATGAACGGCACGAGGAACATCACATAGAGCCCACCGAGGCGTCCGAATAGGACACCGACGAGAACACCGATCATGCCATAGGTGACGGCTACCAACACGTTCCCCACAGTGAACCAAATCCAACTCTCGGGAGCGAAGTCGACTGCTGTGACACCGAGCGCAACCACCGTTGCCAGCAACGAAGCGACCACGATCGTGCCGAGCCGCGATGTCAGGATCTCACGCGGCCGGAATCCTGCAAGGGCAAGGCGCGAGTCGGCTTCGAGCGATCCCTGAACGACGAACAAGCCGGAGAGTCCGGCGAGAAACGCGAGGGTGATCGGGACCATGATCGCGCCGTGGACGTCGGCCAGAGAGACGATCTTCACGCTCGTGACGCCGTTCTGGGTGAGTTGAACTGGTGTCGGGTCGCCCGGCGTGACGTAGAAACTGAGCGAGATGAACGCGACCGGGAGCACGACCAGCAGAACCCACAAGGCGATATTGCGGCGATAGTCGCGCAGTCCATAGCGGACCCCGGCACGAAGACGATTCCAACTCGCATGTGCGCGCCCTGGCTCGGTTCTGGGCTTTCGTGTAGACGTAGCGGCACCGAATATCACGGCGGCGAGACCGAGAGAACCGAAGGTCCACACGAGCGCCCAACCGAGGTCGCCGATCGGGCCCGCATACGTCGAGGGGGTGTCGAGCATCATCAGCGTGATGAAGTGCGAAGGGAACAGCCGGGTGATCCAGATTTCGCTTCCGCCCATTCCGGGGCCGAGGAACACATCGAACATCCAGATGAAGATCACGATCAGCGATCCATTGACGTCACTGCGAACCACCGCACCTACGGCGACACCGATACCGAGGTAGAGAACGGAGAACATGACGACCCCGGCGATGGTTCGCACAGGATCGGTGAGTCCGGTTCTCAACGCGAGCGCGGCTACCGATGCGAGTGCGGCAGCCAGAGCGAGGACAAGCCCTGACGCGAGCCGACCCGTGACGATACGGCCGGCACCCATCCCTGCGGCCGAGAGGCGACGGTCCGCGTCGCGAGAGCCCAGAACGTGGAAAAATCCGGCCACTCCGGCGATGAACGCCGCGGCCCATCCGGCAGTGGGTGCAACGAGTTTGGAGGGGTCACCGGTGAAACCGACAACCTCGGCGAAATCAGCGATCGTTCCCGCAGTGAGGATGACGAAGATGAGCGGCACCGCAACGAGGAGGACCAGATTGATCGGGCGGCGAGCGTACTCGGCAAGGTATCGCCCTGTGAGTTGTGTTGTGACCGTCATCAGCCCGTCTTCCCATCAGCGAGATGCACGATGCGGCTGAAGCGTTCCTCGTCTGTGACGAAATGGCTGATGATGAGCACTGCCCTCCCGGCATCGCGACGCTCGCCCGTCAGCTGCCAGAACCGCAGGTAGGTGTCCCAGTCGAAGCCCGAGTAGGGCTCGTCGAGCAGGAGAAGGTCGGGATCGTGCAACAGCGCCAAACCGAGATTGAGTTTGGCCCGTGTTCCGCCAGAGAGTTCCTCGACCCGGGTGTCGTGGTACTCCGCGAACCCGAAAACCTCGTAGATATCATCACGATTCCGCCTGATCTCACCGTGATCGAGGCCGTAGGCCTCCCCGAAGAGTTCGAAGTGCTCGTCACAGGTGAGCCGCTCGTACAGAAGCGGTTCCTGGGGGCAGTACCCGAATGTTCCGCGGATGTCCACACGTCCACCGTCACTCTCGAGCGTACCGACGACGATCTTCATCAGCGTCGACTTGCCCGATCCGTTCTCACCCACAAGACCAACGACCTCTCCGGCGGAGATGACGAGGTTCGCATCTGAGAGCACAGGGTTCTCCTCCCGGCGCCAGCCGCGTCGATAGGCTTTGGAGATGTGTTCAGCCGTCATCACGATCTTCGGCTTCGCCTCCACACCCGGCGTCGGATCGGCGGCCTGGTCGAAGTCGGTGGATTCGTATGTCGTGTCGTTCATGGTGTACCCCCTGGTGTCTCGGTCCGTTGTCTCACGGATCGGAATCTGATTCGTCTTCGTCGTTCCCTGCTGATGTTCTGCGGTGTTTTCGCCGCGGCGCCGCCGTCCTCTCCGGGGGCATCCCCGGCCGATTCTTCGGCCGGGGTGCTCCCGAGCAGCGGGGACCCGGTGGGCGGGCACCAGGACATCGCCATCTGCCACACCGGAGGTTCCCGTCTCCGGGACTCTCCGGAGTTCATGTCACGATCACCTTCCCTCGCAGCATGCCCATCTGGCACGCGAACTCGTAGTCGCCTGGTTCCGTCGGTGTGAACTCGATCGGCACGTCGGTGCCTTCGGGAAGGTCTGCCGACGCTCCGAAGGCGTCGAGGATGACCATCTGCGAGCATGGATTCGCCTCGCGCCGGTTGAACACCAACCGCACGGGGCGACCAGCCTCGACGTTGATCGTGTCTGGTGAGAACCCTCCCTTGACCACGATCGGGACGACCTGGACGCCATCGTCTGTGATGGCTGCGGTCGCAGCTTGTGGCTTCGAGAGCCAGAAGTACCAGACGATCAGGCCGATCAGGCCGACGCCGATGAGATTGACGACGATCACACTCATGATCGTGCTCCTTCCGTCTTCCTCGAACGCTCAGCGTCCGAGGGGGTTGTGTGTGTGTCGATGGGCCTGGCACCCGAATCGGCAGCGGTCGCCGATGGTTTCCATCGCCGCAGCCTGTTCGCATTCGTTACCACGGTCACCGAAGAGAACGCCATCGCGGCGCCCGCAAGCAGTGGGCTGAGCAGCAGACCGATGAACGGGTAGAGGACTCCGGCAGCGATCGGTATGCCGAGCGAGTTGTACCCGAAGGCCCCGACGAGATTCTGCCGGACGTTGCGGATCGTCGCTTTCGAGAGTTCGATCGCTGTGACGATTCCGGTCAGGCTGCCCTTCACCAGAGTGATGTCCCCAGACTCCATGGCCACGTCGGTGCCTGTGCCCATGGCCATGCCAACGTCGGCTTGGGCGAGCGCAGGGGCGTCGTTGATGCCGTCGCCTACCATCGCGACGATCTTGCCGTCCGCCTGGAGGACTTTGATCTGATTGGCCTTGTCCTGCGGGAGGACTTCGGCGAGCACCCGGTCGATACCAACCTGCTTTCCGATCGCATCTGCGGTTCGCTGGTTGTCGCCGGTGAGCATCACGACCTCGAGTCCGAGTTCGTGCATGCGTCGGATCGCTGCGACGGAGTCCGCTTTGACCGTGTCTGCAACTGCCACGACACCGGCGAGTTCGCCGTCGACTCCGATCGCCATCGCGGTCTTTCCCTCATCTGACAATCGCTCGATGATCGTACCTGCGAAATCCGTAGGCACACCCCGGTCGGCCATGAACCTGAGGTTGCCGAGGGCGACGTTGCGTCCGTCGACGACGGCGAGGATCCCATGTCCCGGGACCGCCTCGAACTCATCGGGTTCCTGTGCATCGATGCCCCGGTTGCGGGCGCCGGCGACGATCGCCTCACCCAGTGGATGTTCCGATCCGATCTCGGCGGCCGCAGCGAGGAAGAGGACATCGTCCTCGCTGAACCCGTCCGCGGTCACAACATCGGTGAGAATCGGTTCCCCACGGGTCACTGTGCCGGTCTTGTCGAGCACGACCGTGTCGATCTTGTGTGCGGTCTCGAGGGCATCACCGGACTTGATGAGGATGCCGTATTCGGCGCCCTTGCCGATGCCGACCATCAGGGACGTCGGTGTTGCGAGACCGAGCGCACACGGGCACGCGATCACGAGGACGGTCACCGCGGTGATGACCGCGTAGACGAGCGCCGGGGCAGGCCCGAACGTGAACCACGCCATGAACGTCACGATCGCGATGATCATGACCGCCGGAGCGAAGTAACCAGACACCATGTCGACGGTGCGCTGGATGGGCGCTTTGGAACCCTGAGCTTCGCGGACCATCTGGATAATCTGTGCCAGCATCGTGTCGCGACCGACTCTGGTTGCCCGGAACCGGAACGAACCCGTCTTGTTGATCGTCGCACCGATAACGGTGGATCCTTCGGTCTTTTCTATCGGGATGGGCTCACCGGTGACCATGGACTCGTCAACGGCCGATGCCCCGGAGACGACGACCCCATCGACGGGGATCTTGTCACCAGGGCGTACAACGACGATGTCGTCCTCGATGACGTCGCCGGTCGGTATCTCGACCTCGACGCCGTCACGGACCACCCGTGCAGTCTTCGCTTGGAGACCGATCAGCTTCTTGAGTGCCTCAGATGTGCGGGCTCGTGCCCGGATCTCCATCGCCGCGCCGAGCACGACGAGGGCAGTGACGACCGCAACAACGTCGTAGAACACGTCCCGGAGACGCTCTTGGGGGAACACCTGTGGGAACAACAGCGCCACGGTCGAGTACAGCCACGCTGCCGACACTCCCACGGCTATCAGGGTGTTCATGTTGGCCGAGCGGTGTTTGGCCGCCGACCACGCTCCGGTGAAGAACTGTGAACCGGACCACGCCATGACCGCGAGAGTCAGGATGGCCATGGCTCCCCAGATGAGGTTGAGTTCACTCGAGCCCTTTTCAGGTACTCCTGGGAAGATCTCGGGGTACGAGAAGTAGATCACCGGTATCGACACGAGTGCGGCGAACCAGAACTTGTGCAACAGCGTGCGGTAGAGGCGTTTGTGGGCCTTTTGGTCTTCGTCTCCGCTGTCAGGGTCATCGCTCACGGTTCGTGCCCCGTAACCGGCGCTCGAAACCGCTGTGATGAGTCGATCGACGTCCAGGGTCTCACGGGATACTTCGATCGTTGCTTCCTCCGAGGCGAAGTTGACTCTGGCATCCACGACCCCCGGTACGGCCTTGAGGGCGCCCTCGATCGCCGCGACGCACGATGCGCAACTCATACCCTCGAGAGCGAGATGCACGGTTGCCGATCGCGGTGCCGCCGCAGCGACGCTGTCGTGTCTGTGAGGGTCCTCGTCGCTCTCGTCACCCGGTAGTGCGCCGTGCGCAACGCTCACATCATCTTGTCCGCTGTAGGCCTCAGGGTCTGCAATGAAGGTCTCGAGGCAGTGGTTCGAGCAGAACCCCACCTCCGGGTAGCCCTCGGCACTGAGCGCGCTGTCTCCAACCGTCATGCCACATACAGGGTCACGTTTCACGTCGTGCCTCCTTGGTGTCGTCGTCGCGATGTCGCCTCGTTTCGAGACGAATCCGGACGATTCGGTGTGTGTTTCATTCCTGGCCTCCTGCCATTGGTGTCGCGAGATCGTGGATCTCGGCGACCATGTGAGAAACATACACCTTCCAGCCGGAAGGAATGTCAAGGAACTTTTTCCTGTATACTCCAGATCATGAAAATCGGAGAACTTGCAAGTCGGGCCAGCGTCGGGACGAAAACGATTCGATATTACGAGGAGATCGGCCTCATGCCCGAGCCGGATCGCGCCCCAAATGGGTATCGCGAATTCGACGAGCATGCGGTAGCTCGACTGAGGTTCATCCGTGACGCTCAAGCCTCAGGGTTGACGCTGACGGAGATCGCGTCGATCCTGGATCTGCGCGGCCACGGTGAGGGAACGTGTTTCCACGTGATAGATCTCCTCGAACGGCATCTCGAGGATCTCGACCACCTCATCGAGAATCTCCACCAGACGCGTGACCAACTCGTAACGCTGACCCAGCGGGCCAAAGGCCTCGACCCCGAAGACTGCACGGACCCGAACCGCTGCCAGACGATCGCTGCGGACGTCGACTCTGGAGCATTACACGGTACTCGGATCGATCATCTCTCGGCGCACCCGCACCATACGCACTCGTGACGGCCATGACGGGGAAGGGGACATCGAGGAACTCGTGGAGGAAAATGGCTTGACCTTCCAGTGAATGGAAGGTATATAAACATACCAACCAGACGGGGTCGAACATCGGCCGCTGAGGTCTGAACCGCCGAGAAAGGACGTGTACCGTGACTCTCGAATCGTTCATCACAGGTTGGATCGGATCGGATATCCCCATCCGTGTCACAGCGTACGATGGTTCCGACCTCGGTCCGCGGGATGCACGAACGACGGTCACCGTGCGTTCGCGCGACGCCCTCGTGAGGCTGCTGGGCGTGCCGGGTGAACTTGGTATCGCCAGGGCGTACGTTGCTGGCGATCTCGACATCGATGGTGACATCTACGACGTTCTCGATCTCCGCAGGTCCCTACCGAACCTCAAGATCACACCGTTGCAGATAGGCCAACTCATCGGACTCGTTGGTGTCAGGAACCTCCGCCGCATCCCGCCACCACCCGAGGAGTATCGCGGTCGTGGCCGTCTGCATACCCGTGGTCGGGATGCAGATTCGATCTCCTATCACTACGACGTCTCGAACGAGTTCTACCGCATGGTTCTCGGTCCGTCGATGACCTATTCGTGTGCTGTATTCACGACACCTTCGGACACGCTCGAGCAGGCCCAGGCGAACAAGTACGACCTGATCTGCCGCAAGCTCGGGTTGGAACCGGGTATGCGTCTTCTCGACATCGGGTGCGGATGGGGCGGCATGGTCATGCACGCTGCCCGGCACTACGGGGTGAGGGCGGTAGGGGTGACGCTGTCACAGAATCAGGTCGATCTTGGGAGGAAACGCGTTGCTGAAGCAGGCCTCACCGACGTCGTCGAGATCAGGCTTCAGGACTATCGCGACGTCCATGACGGTCCTTTCGATGCCGTCAGTTCGATCGGGATGTTCGAACACGTCGGGGCGAAGCGACTCAGTACCTATTTCTCCCAGGTCGGCAACCTCCTCGAACCCGGCGGCCGCCTGCTCAACCATGCGATCAGCCGGCCCACCCCGCCAGGTCGCGGCCGTCCCTATCGGTCTCCGTTCATCGACCGGTACGTGTTCCCTGACGGTGAACTGCACGAGGTCGGCGGAGTGATCTCGGCGCTTCAAGAACACGGACTCGAGGTACGCACCATGGAGAACCTTCGAGAGCACTACGCGCTGACATTGCGCCGGTGGGTGGCCAACCTCGAGGACAGGTGGGACGAGGCGGTCGCCGACGTAGGGATCGGCCGTGCGAAGGTCTGGCGGCTCTATATGGCGATCTGTGCTCTGGGATTCGCAGAGAACCACATCCACGTCGATCAGGTGCTCGCCGTCAAGACACCTTCCAGTGGCGTGAGCAACATGCCGCTGCGGCCAGACTGGCTTACGTAATACGTCAGTACACCCTGGCGATGTGGAGGGCGAGTTCGGCGTGCTCGCCGACGGCCTTGATACCGGTGTCTTCGGGAGCCTGACGTTGGACGACCACGCGGCACCAATCGGCTGCTCTGCCCTTGATGACCTGGTCCGTGTCCTCGGGGCCGAAACGCCACGCTGAGTAGAACGGACCCATCACCTCGATGCGGATCCCCTGCTTCGGGTACTCCTCACCGGCCTGTTCGAACGCAAAACGTAACGTTCGTTGGCCGAGCGAGGCGATATGGCGCAGACGCGTCGTGTCGGCGAGCGGATCGACATACTCGTCGTCATCGTCGCCGTCGGGCGGATGGTCAAGGGGCGTGATCCTGTCCAGGATCGCGCCCTTGACGTCGAGGCCGTGAGCCCATGTCTCCATGAGGCGGACGGCAGCGAACGATTGAGCGCTCATGTCACCGTGGAACCACGGCACTCTGTCAGTTGCGAGCATGCGCGAGAGCGCGTCGACGACATCGGCGCGTCCGAACCTCCACCATTCGATGATCTCTTGATGGCGCCGTCCGCGGCCACCTTCGACACCGGTCTCCGTCCACGCTTCGATGTCGGTGATGCCCTCCTTTTTCAGACGGGCTTCACCATCAGTGAGGACCTGGGCTGCGAACTCTTCGGTATGGGCAAGATGGCTCACCGTATCTTGAATCGTCCAGCCGTGGGCAGGGGTCGGCGTCGCCCACTGTCTGTCACGAAGGGTCTGAAGAAACTGATCGAGTTGCTGCTGTTCGGCAACGAGGTCTGAAAGGATTGCCCGCATGGACGCAATTCTACCCCAGTTGCGAGGTCACTGTGATGTCAGTCAATCCGGGGTGGACTCGTTCAGTCGATCGATGAGTGCTCGCAGCCTTCCATAGCTTCGCCGGTTGAAGTCGAATCTCAGTCTTGGAAGGTCGAGATGGTCCCCCGAGTCGATCTCAGGCTGGGTCGCTTCGATCTTGGCGATCACGCCAGACTGGACGATGTCGGCGAACTCGACGTTGAGATCAGCGAGCACCGCATCGGAGATCTGCGACGTGAGGCGCAACACGAGTCGCTGGTCGACGTAACGCTGCGAGTGGTACACCTTGAAGAACCGCGTGATGTTCTCGACCGCCTCGTCGATGTCCGTCGTGATGACGTACAGGTTCGTATCGTCAGGCGAGATCATTCCCTGATCGATCAGTGTGTGGCACATCTCGTCCCAGGCTTTCCAGTAGCCCGTGCCCGGGGCGTCGATCATCACGATCGGATGCAGGTCCGACTTGCCAGTCTGGACGAGCGTCAGCAGTTCGAAGGCCTCATCCATGGTTCCGAAACCGCCGGGGAACAGGGCGAACGCATCGGATTCTTTGACGAACTGCACTTTGCGAGTGAAGAAGTACTTGAAGTTGATGACCTTGCCAGGGGAGAGGTACTCGTTTGCACCGTTCTCGAACGGCAGCCGGATGTTGACGCCGAAGCTCGCTTCGGTGCCCGCCCCCTTGTTCGCTGCCTCCATGATGCCGGGGCCCGCTCCCGTGATGACCATCCACCTGTGGTCTTCTGCCATCGTCTTTGCGAAGGCCTCGGCGAGAAGGTAGTTCGGATGGTCTTCGGGCGTCCTGGCCGAACCGTACACGGCGACCTTCCTGGTCGCCTTGTGCGGAGCGAACACGAGGGATGAGTAGCGCAGTTCCTTGAGCGCCGTGTTCATCATCTTGATGTCACCGCGGCCTGTCTCGTCTTTGATCAGCTTCAACGCAGTGACGATGATCTCGCGCACCAGGTCTGCATCGGTGGAGAGGCCGTTCTTCGTAGCGACGACGTCGGCGACCAGCTGGTCGATCTGTGCGTCGATGTGTTCGTCGTTCATTCTGTAAGCCATGGTGGAACAGTAGCTGACAGCCAACAGAAGAGCCGTCAGCCGTCAGCCGTCAGCCGATAGCCAGAGCACAGAGCACTGGGTACAGACAGCGGAGAACGCCTCCGAACAGTACGATCGGTTGTGATACTCATCGAGG
>CAYUJA010000042.1:0-10998 GCA_964444875.1 uncultured Acidimicrobiaceae bacterium
CCCCGATTCCGTCGCCCCGATCGCAGCCGCGAGATCACACACGCTCATCTCGCCAACGGTGGCGAGCGCAGAGAGGATGGAGATCCGGCCCGGATCCGACAGCAGTTTGAAACGGTCGGCGAGGTGTGCCGCATCGTGCGCATCGAGCATCGACGTGCGTGCTCGTTCGACGAGGATGGGGTCGAGCATCCGTGTTTCGCCCGAAGCGGGGTCGTGGTCGTGTCGCATGACATCAGTATATATGAACATATGAAAGAACGCTCATATGTTAGGGTTCGCACCTGAACTGAGATCGTGTGAGACGCGGGACGAGATCGTCGGTGCACGAGGTTGCCGGTCCACACAGAACGACAGCATCGAGGAAGGAACCCAGCCATGGAGACGAACGAGGACACGCCGGCTCTGGCGGCTGTCGCCGACGACAGCGTCGGACCCGACATGGCAGCGCTTCGTTCAGCGGGCTTCCGACTGCTGCTCGAGGGTGGGAGTCCCGTTGCACAGAGCGTCTGGGCCGAAGAAGCGGGCGTCGACAGCGAGGCATTCGAGGGCGCACTGCGCGAAGCCTCGGACCGTGGCCGGGTAACACTCGACGACGACGGTCGCCTGGTCGGCATCGCGGGCCTCACCATCGAACCCACGACGCACAGACTCGATATCGACGGTATCAGCCGCTGGACCTGGTGTGCCCTCGATGCCATCGGCATCCTTGGGGCCCTTGAAGCTGATGGATCGATACATTCGTCCGATCCCGGCACCGGGGAGGACATCGAGATCGTGTTCCACGGCGGAGTACCCGTTGGTGATGCAGCGATGTTCATCCTTGCCGGGTACGCCGATGTGAACGTCAGAGAGTCCTGGTGCCCGCAGGTCAACTTCTTCTCCACCCAAAGCGCTGCAACCGACTGGGCGCGAACTCACGGACTCGAAGGCGATGTGGTCTCCATCGCACAGGTAGCGTCTGATGCCGCAAAGATGTGGAAGCCCGTCATCGACGGAGAGACCCCAGACGATTGACCGCCGCCGCTCCTGTCACGCAGGTGACGCTCAGCCGTCGTGGCCGTCTGCGCCGTCGCCGTCGGTGTCCGCAGGGACCTCGTTGTGGTCATCGACTCCATCATCGTCGTGATCCTCGAATGCGGCCGGGTCGTAGTTCGGTCCGCAGGCAGCAGGCGCATCGTCCGCTGCGACCTCATCGTGGTCGTCGGCTCCGTCGCCGTCGGTGTTTGCAGGCGCTTCGTCGTGGTCGTCGACTCCGTCGCCGTCGGTGTCTGCAGGCGCTTCGTCGTGACCGGCTGCAGCGTCACCACCAGCCTCGTCGTGGCCAGCACCTTCGGCTCCGATCATGTCACGCCAATCCGGCCTGTCGGGGGCTGTGTCTTCCCATGAACGGATACATGCAACGACAGATACGATCTGTTCCTGGGTCAGCGGGCCACCGAATGCCTGTGCGTACGCAGACATCTCCGTACCAGGGATACCTGCGCTCACTATCGCCCGGATCTGGTCGTTGCTCGCGATCGTGAGGAACTGGACCGAGTTGAGGGCGGGAGCATCGACCCCCTGTCCGAACGACCCGTGACATGACGCGCACGTGGACGTCCACAGACTCTCCCCGGCGAGAGCGAGTTTGGCCTGGGTCTCCTCGGCAGCGTTGGCTCTTGCTGTTGGTTCATAGATACGGTACACGGGGAATGCGAGCACGCCGATCAGCATCAACACGAGGCCTGCGATCATCCACCCATTGGTGCGGCTCTCGAGGCCGTTGTCATTCGTTGGCATAGTGGGTACCTACTCCGATGTCAGATCGATACATTCGGGCCCGCGAGGAGGCTCGTTGATCGTTTCAGCGGTTCCCGCGGGGGCGCCGCGGATGACCTTGGACGTGTCAGCGACGATGACGCCGTCGATGACCTCGTACTCGAACTTGTCCATGCCCCGAGGCGCAGGCCCCCTGCGGTATTCCCCTATCCGGCTGAACACGGATCCATGACACGGGCACTCGAACTGTCCTGAGCTTTCGCACCATGGGACCTTGCACCCCAGATGCGGGCATTTCCACCAGAGCGGAACGATCTCCCCTTCAGCCTCGGTGAGATAGCCTCGCATGGCGGGGACCTCGATCACGGAGTCGGCGGGAACAACGCTCGGTGCGAGCGTCTGTACGGGTCCGCCGGCCTGTCCGGCAACGGGCTGGAGGAAGTCCCACGACGTCCACGCAGCGGCACCCGCCATGATGGCGAGGCCTGCCTTCCAGAATCGTGAGAGGAATTTTCGGCGTTCTAGATCTTCGCTCATAGTTTTCCATACCATTCTTGCCACGGCCATACCCAGCCCCAGTTCGGGCCCCGGAAGGCGAATCCGACGATGGTCAGCAGGATCCACACGACCATGAAGATCGTGAAGATGGTGATTGCGACCTTCCTGTACTTTGCCTGGCGTTGCGGGTTGCGATCGATGTACGGCAGAGACAAGAGGCCTGCGATGATCCCGGACGGCACGAGGACACCCGCCACCATCGGGTGGAACCAGAACAGCAGTTCCTGGAGTGCAGCGAAGTACCACGGCGCCTTCTCAGGGTTCGGGGTCACCGTCGGGTTCGCCATCTCATCGAGTGGTGCGTTGAAGAGCAGGGCGAGCAGGAGCACGAACACCATCACCGATAGCGCTGCGACGGCGTGGCGGATCAACAGATGGGGCCACACCATCACCGTATCTTCTTCGGCAGGCACCTTGCGGTCTCCCACAGGAGGTGAGCCCTCGACGAATCCCAGAATGCGTTGATCGCTCGATGCCGGAGCATCAGTGGCGGCGACCGCTGGAGCGGCATCGACCAGCACGACCTCTGTCGGGGCTGGGTCGGTGTCGAGCATCGTGTCCTTGCGCCATCGCCACAGATGGATCAAGATCAGACCCATCACGGCACCTGGTAGCACTGCGACGTGAAGGACGTAGAAGCGGATCAGTGTCTGGGCGCCGACCTCGGTGCCACCGATCAGCATCGCTTGAACGGTGTCCCCGATGAACGGAACGAACGCAGCCATTGACGTTCCGACCGTCACAGCCCAGTACGCCAGCTGGTCCCACGGCAAGAGATATCCGGTGAACGACAGCAGCAAGGTGAGGATGAGCAGAACAACGCCGATGACCCAGTTGAACTCCTTGGACGGTTTATAGGCGCCGCGGTAGAACATCCTCGCCATGTGGGCTGCGACGGCGATCACCATGAGGTGGGCCGACCAGCGATGGATGTTGCGGATGTACTGCCCGAACGGGACGCTCGTCTGGATGAAGATGATGTCGCCGTATGCCGTCGCTGGTGACGGCACGTAGAAGAACATGAGGTACACGCCAGACGCCAGAAGCGAACCGAACAGAACCATCGACGCTACACCGAGGAACCATGACCATCTGAAGCTGCTGTGGGCCCGCTTCATCTTGACCGGGTAGATGTGCAGGAGGAAGTTGCTCCAGTGTCCTGCTGCACGGTCGCGGTCTGTCTCACGCTTGGGAGCCCTGAAGAACGAACTCCCTACGGTGGAATTGCGAATCGTGTCGATCACACTCATGTGTTGCCTCCCACACGTTGTGGCATCTTGAGATTTATGGGCATCGAGACACCATCGGGTACGCCGACACCGGACCATATGCCCATGGACAGGGCGTTCGTCGGGCACCGTTCGACGCACAGGGCGCACCTGATGCAGCCCCGCTCGTCGAGCACGAGCGCCGTGGACCCGACGGTAGCCGGTTCCACCTCCTGGGAGGGGACGATCGAGATGACCTTGACGGGACAGACGTCGACACACAGTGCACACAGCACACACTTGTCGGCTTCGAGCAGGATGTTCGCAAAACAGCGGAGGCATCGCTGGGCTTCACATCGGGCCTGGTCCGCTGTGAAACCTGTCTCGACCTCGGAGAGGCCGATCCGGCGGTCGGTGCTGATCGTTGGAACGTCGACCCGATCGATGGTGTCGTACCGGTCGTCGAAACGGTGGAACTGCTGGAGTTTGACCATGTGCCCTTTGGGCCGGTCCTGGATCACGCCTCCGAGGGCCTCGTGGATCTGGGAAGCCGCCTTTCGCCCGTCGGCGATCGCGTCGATCAAGCTGCGTGGCCCGTGGGCTGCGTCACCTCCCGCCCATACCATCGGCATGGATGTGGCGAGATCGTTCTCACCGACACCGATGGTCTTGCGCGGGGTGATCTCAGGCCCATCAGGGCCGAGGGCTTCGACGTCGATGGCCTGGCCGATCGCGAGGATCACGGTGTCGGCTTCGATCGTTGCGAGGTCTTCTGGTACGAAGACGGGGGAGAACCGCCCGTTCTCGTCGAAGACGGAGCGCACACCGATGGTCTCGAGTCCGACGACGGTACCGTTCTTGGCCAGGATCCGTGCCGGCCCCCTCCGGTGGATGAAGTCGATGTCTTCCCGGATCGCCTCCTCGAGTTCGAACTCGTCGGCAGGCATCTCTTCTTTGGACTCGAGCGAGATGACCGTGACCTGGCGTGCCCCGGACCGTGCTGCGGTTCGTGCAGCGTCGAGCGCGGCCGTCATCACCGAGCGGTCGGTTCCCTGGTCGCTCGCTTTGGCTTCGTAGGCTTCGGTTCTCAGGGCGGTCCGTGCAGCGTCCATCGCAACGTCACCGCCACCGATGACGATGACCCTCTCTCCGATGTCCACGGCGAATCCGCGGTTGGCGTTGATCAGGTACTCGATGGCCCTCAACACACCGTCCGCTTCGTGGCCTTCGAGGTCGAGTCCACGTCCGAGGGTCGCGCCGATCGCCACGAGTACAGCGTCGTGGTCATCTCTGATCGCACCGAGGGTCGTGTCCTCGCCGAGTTTGGTGTCGTAACGCACGTCGACGCCCATGTCGATGATCGATCGGATCTCCGCGGCGACGAGGTCGCGGGGGAGTCGGTACTCGGGGATCCCCATCACCATCATCCCACCGAGCTTGTCGGTAGCCTCGTAGATCGTCACCTGGTATCCGAGTTTCCGCAGGTCGTGGGCAGCGGCGAGGCCACACGGACCCCCACCGATGATCCCGATGCTCTCAGCCTTTTCGACTGATGGAGGCTGGGCGATATCGCCTGCACGACTCGCTGAGCCTGCCTCGATGCCGTACTGCTCCGTGACGAATCTCTTGAGAGCCCGGATAGCTATAGGTGCGTCGATGGTGCCCCTGCGGCATGCATCCTCGCACGGTGCAGCGCACACCCGTGCACAGACGGATGCGAACGGGTTCGGTAGGCGCGCTGTGAGGTAGGCGCCCTCGTCGTCGCCCTCAGCGATCGCAGCGACGTACAGGCCGGCGTTCGTATGTACCGGGCACGCTGCAAGGCACGGTATGTTGCGGTCGAAGAAATCGAGCTCCTGCATCAGATCTTTCCCCGGCGTTGGGCACTGTGGAGTGCCCACATGCCGGCGACGAGGAAGAATCCCCACACCGTGACGGCGGCGGCGTCCTGGACGAACCGGTTGGCGGTCCCCAGTGGGCCGACGAGCAGCTTGGACGGAAGCCACAAGGTCGTGATCGTGAAGTAGGCGAAAACGCCGAAACCTATGAGCCAGGCCTTGATCGTACTCATGAGCCGAACCTGTGCATCGGTGTTGCGACGTGGGGCATGATTGTCGAGACCCGTTTCATGACTCTCACTTTCTCCATGGTCCACGGCTACTCAGCTGGGGTCACCTTGTCGGACCGAACCCTCATTGGCGTAGCCCACAACATAGCACCGAATCGCCCCCTTCGTAGGACGCTCCAGACGCCTAGCGTGATGGCTATATCGAGATCGAGGTGTGATGACCGAAGCCAGCACGGCGCCCGAGCGCGAAGTTCTTACATGGGAGGCCTACGGGCAAGGTGTGCGTGATCTTGCACGCCAGATTTCGGATGACGGGTTCCAGCCTGACGTGATCCTGGGCATCGCCCGTGGGGGGCTGATCCCGACCGGTTCGCTCGGGTACGCGCTGTCGGTCAAGAACACGTACGTGATGAACGTCGAGTATTACACGGATGTCGACGAACGACTCGAAGTTCCGGTCATACTGCCCCCCTTCCTCGAACTGGTCGACCTCGAACACGCCAATATCCTCATCGTTGACGATGTTGCCGACACCGGGCACACGCTTGGGAAGGTCTATGAGTTCGTTGCGGGTTCGGTCGCGAGCGCCAGCACCGCCGTGCTCTACGAGAAGTCACGATCCGTGATCAAATGCGAGTACGTGTGGAAGCGAACGGACCGGTGGATCAACTTCCCCTGGTCGTCCGAGCCACCGATCGTCGATCCGGTACGCGCACGCCACTAGCGCGCCGTCTCTGCTTCGGGCAACCACGCCCGGTATCCACCGAAGTGGGCACGCGGCGTTGTGTAACAGCGTGTCATTGACCGATTCGGTCGACCGCGGTACGGTTGACGTGGGACGAACCTGCTCTGTGTGTGTCAGGGTGCGCGTTGATGTGGGACGTGAGTGGATGCCCCGAGGTCGATTCGAAGATCAGGGAGGCTACGGGAATGGTCGAGAACGATACTTCGGGAGCCAGGATGGCCCGTCTCGGGAAGTGGCTCGCGGGCGGTATCGGGGTAGTCACTGCAGCGACCACGGCCGTAGGTATCGGATCTGGAGATCTCGAGCGGGTATTGAGGAACGAGGCCCCGCGGGCGCTGTTGTACCTCATGCTTGTCGCTATCGGAATCGGCTCGGGTGTGGTCGTCTGGCAGACGGCGGACAGTTCGGGTTCTGAGGATGATGCACCGAGAGCGAAAGGAGTTGCCCTCGCGGGGATAGCGATAGGCGCAACACTGATGGGCCTGGCGCTGTTCTGGCCTTCGCGCGTCGCTATGTCGCCCACGCGGTGGCTCGCCATCGCCTTCGCCGGCATTCTCCTCGTGGTCGCGCTCGTCGAATTGATCCGGGGGCGCAACGGTCAGGGATCTAACGAGGAAGGATCCAAGGCGCCTGGAGGGAACCTGTCGAACCGGTTCCTCGCAACGGCGATGATCCTGATCGCCCTTGGCGTACTACTGATCGCGCTGTACACGACCAGTATGCGCGCTGGCGTGGTGATCGTCGGACTGCTGGTAGCAGCGATCGCACTGGCATGGGTCGGCTGGCCGCTCGAGTTCACCACTTCGTCCATTCTCGTCTCCATCGGGTTCATGGCGTTCTTCGTCGGACTCTCAGGATTCTTCGCTCTGGCCGTAGACAACACGAGCGCCAAGGACCGTCCCACGATCAACGCATCACTATCGGTCGGCGATACGGGAGGACTCACGCTCCAAGTTGGCGTGGTCGCGTCCGGTCTCCGAACCGATGAACATGTCCTCCTCACGGTTGAAGGCCTCAATAGCGAGATCCCCCTTTCCGACGTCAGGGCCGGTCGGGGTGAATCGGTCTACAGGGTGACGAGTTTCGGTGACAGCGCTCAGCCCCTTCACCTGTCGCGTACGGGCCCCGACAAGGAGGGCGCAGTAGATCTCAACACGGTCGTTGCGGTTTCTCCAGGTTTGTACGAGCGGATCCGGATCAATGCCTTCCTCGTCTCGGCCGGGTCCAATGACGTCCTTGGCCAACTCGAGCAGTTAGATCGGAGAGTCGCCCAGGATCGGGCAGACAGGGTGGAGTACGACGAATCTGTCGGCGCAAGCGCGATCCCTGAAGACCTGCAACGTGCTCGAGGCCTCCTGGATGAACAGTATCGCTCGGGCGACCTCGATCAAGATCAATACGATCGACTGCTCAAAGAGCGTGCGGCGCGATCCTCTGAACTGTACGACGAGAGGGTGGGCGTCGAGGAACTCGAGGCTCGCAACAAGCTCGACCAGGAGACTCAGGCTGAGCGAAGTCGTTTGCTCGAAGTGCTCGAGACCGAGATCGTCCAGGACGTGAGGTGCTCGGTGGGAGCCCAGGCGAGAGGGTGCGTCATCATCCTGATTCCGGAATCACCCGTTCTCCCACTCATCAGTGCCACGGCTCGCAAGGGAGATGATGGTTGGATGGCCGATGTGGGTGTGGACATGGCTGCGATGAGCGCCGAGGACGTCGTCGTGCTCGAAGTCTCAACCAGACGATCGGTCGACGAGGCGTTCGTACAGATCTATGCGGCGCGGCTTCCAGCCAACCGGATCGGTGCACTCGTTGCCTCCATGTCGCTCCCTCTGGCACCTGACGTCGTCGAGGTGTGTGTCAAGGGCGAAGCGTCACGCGTCGGACAGAAGTCGACCATTCTGGCCGGATCTCCTCGAACATGTGACCCGACACTCGACGGCGTGACCGTCGTCGATTTCTCGATTCCGAATGAGGGAACGGACCGATCTGTGACCGAAGGCGTCACCGCACCTACCACAGGGCCGTGATCGCCGGGTCGAACGGTACCTGTCGACGCCTCGAGCGATCGGCGTGCTGTGGTCGTCCTCAGATGACGTGTACGGAGATCGGCGTATCATTGCGGCAGGAACACCCAGAGAGGAACCATGCGCGATCTGTCCATGCACGGAATCCAGCCAGAGGCTGAGGTCTACTGGGACCTCACGACGCCTGTACTGATCGAGCACACGCTCACCCGGAACGAGGGCATCCTTGCCCACAAGGGTCCGCTCGTCGTCGACACCGTCCCGTACACGGGGCGGAGTCCCAAGGACAAGTTCATCGTGAGGGAAGAGACCACGGAGGACGAGATCTGGTGGGGTGATGTCAACCATCCCATCGAGAACGACGTGTACGAAGCGCTCTACGACAGGGTGACCGAACACCTGTCCCAGCGCGATCTCTATGTCCAGGACGTCTACGCAGCGGCCGATCCCAAACATCGCCTCGCGGTCCGTGTGGTCACCGAGAGCCCCTGGCACGCCCATTTCTGCCGGAACATGTTCCGCCTTCCTCGCACCTACCAGCACGACGACACGATCGAGCCGTTCATGCCGGACTTCACGATCGTCCATGCTCCGAACTTCAAGGCGATCCCCGATCGTGACGGCACACGCAGCGAAGTGTTCATCATCATCAGCTTCGTCCACAAGGTGTTGCTCATCGGTGGCACCAGCTATCTCGGAGAGATGAAGAAGTCGGTCTTCTCTGTGATGAACTACCTCCTGCCGAAGTCGGGTGCGCTGTCGATGCACGCATCTGCGAACGTCGGCACGGCCGGCGACTCCTCCGTCATCTTCGGTCTGTCCGGAACGGGCAAGACGACACTTGCGACCGACCCGACACGCGACATGATCGGTGACGACGAGATCGGTTGGGGTGAAGACGGCATCTTCAACATCGAGGGGGGTTCGTACGCAAAGGTGATCAGCCTGAGCCCCAAAGACGAACCCTTGATCTTCGATGCTGCGAACCAGTTCGAGACGTTGCTCGAGAACGTCGTGCTCAATGCGGAGTCCAGGCTCGTCGAGTGGGACGATGGCTCCAAGACAGAGAACACGCGCTGCTCGTACCCGCTTTTGCACCTGCCGAACGTCGTCAAGAGCGGCGTTGCCGGCCACCCGGAGAACATCGTGTTCCTGTCGGCGGACGCGTTCGGCGTCCTGCCCCCGATCTCGCGCCTTACGCGGGAACAGGCGATGTACTACTTCATGTCGGGGTACACGGCGAAACTCGCTGGTACCGAGCGTGGCGTGACCGAGCCGGACGCGACCTTCTCCCCGTGTTTCGGTGCACCGTTCCTTCCGCTGCCACCGTCGTACTACGCCGACGTGCTCGCGGCGAAGATCGATGAGTTCGGCCCCGAAGTGTGGATGATCAACACAGGATGGACTTCCGGCCCGTACGGTGTTGGCTACCGGATCCGCATCCCTCACACCCGCGCGATGCTCAACGCCGCGCTCGCTGGAGACCTCGACGACGTCGAGTTCGTCGAAGACCCGGTCTTCGGGCTGTCGGTGCCCACGGAGATCCCTGGTGTTCCCACGGAGATCCTGACGCCTCGTGGTACGTGGGATGACCCCGATAGGTACGACAAACAGGCCACGAAACTCGCAGGGATGTTCCGTGAGAACTTCAAGCAGTACTCAGAAGGTGTGGACCAGTCGGTGATCGACGCGGGCCCCAAGGGCTGACACCTACTGGCCGTCTTCCATCAGGTACCTGTCGACCGACGCGGCGCATCGCCGTCCTTCGCGTATCGCCCATACGACGAGCGACTGGCCCCGGCGGGTGTCTCCTGCTGCGAAGACTCCAGGGACGGTGGTCTCGTAGGTGCTCGTGTCTGCTGAAACGTTGCCGCGTTGGTCGAGTTCCACTCCGAGGCTGGCGAGCAGACCGTCGTGGACGGGGCTCACGAAACCGGTGGCAAGCAGGACGAGGTCCGCTTCCAGTTCGAACTCCGTCCCTACGATCTCTTCCATCTCCCATCGGTCGTCGACCCGGCTCCACTCGACCGTGATGCCCTTGAGCGACTCGACGCGACCGTCCGTTCCCTCGAACGAGGTCGTTGCAACCGACCACCGCCGTTGACAGCCCTCCTCGTGGGATGTCGACGTGCGCAGTTTCGTCGGCCAATCCGGCCACGTTGTCAGCTTGTCGGGGTGTTCGGGGGGTTTCGGCAGCAGTTCGAGTTGTGTTACCGACGCCGCGCCCTGGCGGTTGGCGGTACCGACACAGTCCGAGCCGGTGTCACCACCCCCGATCACGATGACATGTTTACCCGCCGCGGTGATCGGTTCCACACGGTCGAGCGACTCGCCGCCGACCCTGCGGTTCTGTTGGGTGAGGAACTCCATGGCGAAGTGCACACCGTCGAGGTCTCGTCCCGGAACCGGCAGATCGCGCGGTTTCTCGCACCCGGTTGCGAGGACGACCGCGTCGTACTCGTGTGCCAGTCGCTCGATCGGCACGTTCACGCCGATGTGACTGTTGACCCTGAACTCGACACCCTCGGCCTGCATCTGGGCCATCCGGCGGTCGATCACGGACTTGTCGAGTTTGAAGTCAGGGATGCCGTAGCGCAACAACCCGCCGATCTTGGCGTTCTTCTCGAAGACCTCGAC
>CAYUJA010000043.1:0-1355 GCA_964444875.1 uncultured Acidimicrobiaceae bacterium
ACGAGGTTGTAGGTGAACGAGTCGTAGTTGTCGACGACTAGGACCCTCACCCGACGTTGCCGCCGGCGTCGAGGAAGTTGCCCATCCAGTCGTAGATGAAGTTCAAGACGATCAGACCGACGACCACGATGATGAATGCAAGAACCACCTTGACGGCCATCGGACCGGGAAGGGCGAAAAAGGCACGCTTTATCATCCGTAGATCGTCTCGTAGTTGGGTCCCGACACCATTTCAGCGAACACGATCAGGCGCTGGCTCGAGGAGAACCTCGGATTGCACGTCGTCAACGTCAACCATGCGCCTGGCCGGTTCTGAGTGACCCATATCTCGGTAGGTCTGACGATGATGATCTCGCGCACCTCATAGACGCTGACACCAACGGCAGTTTCGACCTCGATGGTGTCTCCGGGAACGAGTACGTCGAGGTCGTAGAACGGCGCTCCGTAGGTCGTGCGGTGGCCGGCGATGGCAGCGTTCCCCGGCTGGCCGGGAAGCGGTGTTCCTGGATAGTGTCCCGCGCCGGTCTTGAGTTCGCGTCTCCCCACACCCTCGACGACCGTCCAACCATCCTTGAGTTTGTCGATCTTGGGGATCCTGATGATGGCAAAGGGTTGTCCTATGTCCGGTTGGCCCTCGGCATAGATAAACGCTGGATCGTCCGCTCCGGCCGTCGGAGTTTCTGGCCCGGTGGGTCCACCGGGGTCGATCGAATCGCTGGGCTCCTGTGCCGCTGGAGGCGTGTACGGCACCTGAGCGACCTCGACCGTGTCGAAGTACTCGACCGCTTCGACCTCGAGGACCTGATTGGTGCGTTGAGCGAAATACGTCGTGACGAACAGTTGCTGGAACAGGAATCCGAGAAGAAACAGCCCGACCCAGATGCTCGCCCAACCGATGCCGCGGACGATGCGTTTCGGCGTAAATCGCTTCGGAGAGGGAGGGTGCGTCGTAGCTACGTCGCGTTGGGCAGTGTCACTCATTGCGGGGAGGTTACCCGCAAACCCAGTTTTCTGGAAGGAATCGTCGCACACCCAACGCTTGCCGACGCGAACCGTTCGAGCGCGCTACCCTGTGGCCATGCCAGTTTCAAAGGGTCGCAAGAAGGCCAGCAAGCGCCCCACTCCACCAACGCACAAGCCGACCGCACTCAACGAGAAGGGTCCGTCCCCTGCGTGGTATGTGGGCATCATGTTCGGGCTCATGACTATCGGGATCATCATCATCTTGATCAACTACCTCGGGGTCCTTCCCGGTGGCACGAGCAACATCTACCTCCTGACGGGACTCGCGGGCATCGGCATCGGATTCACGATGACGATGAACTACCGCTGAAGAGGTACTTGGTACTTGGTAC
>CAYUJA010000043.1:1455-10971 GCA_964444875.1 uncultured Acidimicrobiaceae bacterium
ATCGGATTCACGATGACGATGAACTACCGCTGAAGAGGTACTTGGTACTTGGTACCTGGTCGGGAAATCCCAAAGGCTACGGACGATCACTCTCCACCTCTGAGACCAAGTACTAGATACCAGGTACCAAGTACTTCTTCACGCTTCGATCATGTCTTCGCGGCAGTGGCGTGGTGGGGCCATGTCGCCACCATGAGCCTGGGTGATGGTCAGGCTGAGGCCACAGACGGTACACAGATACGGGATGTCGACCTCATGAACATCGGAGGTGTCGGGCTCAGGTGGTGGCCCCGCAGCGATGAACCGGATGGCCCAAGCCGTCAGGGCAACGATCGCGACCCCGATCAGCACCGCGACGAGGACGATCACCGAAGGATCTCGATGATCGTCCCGTTCGCCAATCCTCCACCTTCACACATCGTCTGAAGCCCGAACCGTCCGCCGGAACGCTCGAGTTCGTTGAGGAGTGTCGTCATCAGCCTCGCACCCGATGCCCCGAGTGGATGCCCTAGCGCAATCGCTCCGCCGTTGACGTTCACCTTGTCCCAGTCTGCTCCGGTCTCGCGCAGCCATGCTCCAACGACCGGGGCGAATGCCTCGTTGACCTCGAACAGGTCGATGTCGTCGATCGTCATCCCTGCCCTGGCAAGCACTTTGTGGGTTGCGGGGATGGGGCCTGTGAGCATCGAGACCGGGTCGGTCCCGACAACGGCGAACGACACGAACCTCGCCCGTGGTTTCAGACCGAGTTCGTCTGCCTTGTCTTTCGACATGATCAGCATCGCCGTTGCACCGTCGGTGATCTGTGAGGAGTTTCCTGCGGTGACAACACCGTCTTCCTTGAAGGCTGGTTTGAGCGAAGCGAGTCCCTCCCTGGTGGTTGAAGGTCTGATCCCCTGATCGGTCGTCAGTGTCGATACGACACCCTCGTGTTTGATCTCGATGGGGACGATCTCGTTGTCGAACCGGCCTTCCTCGGTTGCGGCGAGTGCCCTGGTCTGTGAGTCGAAGGCATAACCATCGAGTTCTTCTCGCGGGATCTCCCACCGCTCGGCGATCATCTCAGCAGATAAACCCTGTGGTACCAATTGATGGTGGTAACGAGACCGCATCCGCTCGCCGAATGGCTTTCCACCGGTCGCTGAAGACCCCATGGGAACACGCGTCATCGATTCGACACCCGCCGCGATAGCGACGTCATAGGCACCCGCCATGACGCCCTGGGCTGCGAAGTGGACGCTCTGCTGGGACGATCCGCACTGACGATCGATCGTCACACCGGGCACGGACTCCGGCCAGCCTGCACCGAGGACCGCGTTGCGGCCGATGTTCCATGTCTGGTCGCCTACCTGGGAGACACATCCCATGATGACATCGTCGACGACGACAGGGTCGAGGCTGTTGCGCTGTGCGATCGCCTTGAGTGTTTCTGCAGCGAGGTCTGCCGGGTGCCAGTCGGACAACGCACCGTTGCGCTTTCCAAGGGGGGTGCGGACGGCATCGACGATCACGGCCTCTGGCATTCGGACTTCCTTTGTCGCTCGTGGAGACGATCGGACTCGAACCGACGACCCCCTGGTTGCAAACCAGGTGCTCTCCCAACTGAGCTACGTCCCCTCGGGTACGCGAGTGTATCGGGTTGCAGCTGACAGATGACAGCGGGAGGTTGTCGGTTCTCCGTTTTCCGTTTTCTCGGGATGTATGGTCGACGGGTGCCTGGGACGGACCGCTGCGCTACCAGACCGCTGCGCTACCAGACCGCTGCGCTACCAGACCGCTGCGCTACCGGACAAACAGACCGCTGCAGAGTTGCTGTCTGGAAACGAGGTGCCAATCGCGCGTTCTCGTATCTCGTATCTGGTATCTGGCTTCTCTACTAGGAGCCGGGCCTCAGGACCATGACGATGATGGCGATCGTGACGAGGAGGGTCATGACGTGGCTCATCATGCCAACCTGCTTTGCTTTGTCGAGCGAAGCGACACTGGTGAGACCCTGCTGATCGACGATCTCCTTGAGTTCGACGCCCTTCGGCCTGAAGTAGAAGATCCCTATGCCGAGGCCGAAGATCACGATGAGGAACCCGATCGAGACGAACATCATGTCGAATCCGTACGGCAGCGAGTCGTCAAGGACGATCCATACGCCGGTGACAAGGAGGAGTATCCCTGCGATGCTGAAAATGCGTGAACTGGTTTCAGCCACGCGAAGCGTCACCGTCATGATCGTGCTGGATTCTTTCGTACGTGCTGCTGAGGCCGTCAGGCCCTCCACATATAGCTGTCCGCCGAACCATGCGGCACCGGACAGAACATGCAGAACCACGATCCATTTGATCATTCAAGGGCCTCCCGTTGAGTGTCAGCGGCAGAGTAACCGGCCCCCGGGGCACATCGGCCATCACAAGAGTAGAGAACATTCCAGGCGATTCGCGCGTTGGGGTACCGAGGAGGGAACATGGATGGCCATCGCGCTGTAGACAAACGGGCTCAACGCAAGGCGCTCGCTGTGGTCGCGTCGAGCCAGTTGCTCGTTCTGACGTTGTGGTTCTCGGCATCTGCCGTGGCCCCGCAACTCCAGACAGAGTGGAACCTGTCAACGGCTGCTGCGTCCTGGCTCACACTGGCGGTCCAGATCGGCTTCGTTGTCGGGGCGTTGACGTCTGCCATCTTGAATCTTCCCGACCTGATACCTGCACGACGCATGTTCTTCATCGCAACCGCAGTCGCTGTCACAGCGAACGCTGCACTCGTGACCCTCTCCGGGTCGCCGATCGTCATCGCTACCGTGTTGCGATTCATCGTCGGGATCGCGCTCGCTGGTGTGTACCCGGCAGGACTCAAGGTCGTATCGGGGTGGTTCACACAGCGGCGTGGCATGGCGCTTGGCGTGCTCGTTGGTGCCCTGACGGTTGGCTCTGCGATGCCACACCTCATACGAGGCGCTGGCCTCGACTGGAGACCGGTGATCCTCACCTCATCGGTACTCGCAGCTATCGGAGGCCTGCTGATGCTCAAGTTCGTCCACGACGGGCCGTACGAAACTGCCGCATCGCCATTCTCGCTCAAGCTCGTTGGTTCTGTCATCGCGAACAAGGGAGTGCGGTTGTCGACCTACGGCTACCTCGGGCACATGTGGGAGCTGTATGCGATGTGGACGTGGACAGCAGCTTTCCTCTTTGCGAGCGCCGAAGCCGGCGGATACTCCACAGCGTGGGTGTCGACAGCCACCTTTGCCGTCATCGCCATCGGAGGGCTCGGATCATGGTTGGCGGGTTCACTTGCGGACCGCTTCGGACGGGAGTGGATCGCTGGAGGGGCGATGGCGATTTCTGGAACGATGGCTGTGCTGTCACCCTTCGTCTTCGGAGCGAACCCGTTTCTGGTACTTGCACTCTTCGGAGTGTGGGGGCTGACCGTCGTGGCCGATTCTGCCCAGTTCTCAGCCCTGGTCACCGAGACCGCCGACGATCGGTTCCGTGGGACTGCACTGACACTTCAGACCGCCGTCGGGTTCATGCTGACCCTCATCACGATCAGGGGCGTTCCCGCAATAGCAGATGCTGTTGGCTGGCAGTGGGCGTTCCCCTGGTTAGCGCTCGGACCGATTGTCGGCATCTTCGCCATGAGACGGCTCGCGGCATATCGCTCGGAGACACAAAAAAGAGAGCTTGCCGGGTCCCCCTGATGGTCTGCAACCCGTACCACTGCCGCCCGCCCTGCCGATCCAGCCAGGAATCCCCTCTCCCATAGCCGTCGGCTGAGTTCTTCGGTCGCAGACCGGACCCGTCAAGCTCCACCGACATTGTGCACCAGGACGGCCGTTTTCGCCATCGGGGAAAACCCTGAATTCAGAAGACAATCGGAGGTTTTCTGTTCTCCGTTTTCTGTTCTCCGAGGAGAATACAGACTCTGGTATCTGGTGTCTCAGTCTTCTGACAGGATGCCTGACTCAAACGCCTTCATCGCTAGTTCGTATCTGCTCGCAACACCCAGCTTGTCGAAGATGTTGCCCATGTGGGTCTCGACCGTCTTCACCGATAGGAAGAGGGCCTCTGCGGCCTTGCGGTAGGAATAGCCCCGGGCGATGTACTGAACCACCTCACGCTCGCGCGGTGTCAGATTCTCGATTTCTGGAGCAGTCTCGACGGCCTCATCGATGTCGAGCATGAAACCAGCGATTTGCGGGGAGATCGGGCGACCACCATCGAGCACCTCCTGAACGAGATCGCCGAGTTGGTCACCAAGCGTGCTCTTGAGGAGATATCCGTCGACTCCAGCGTGAAGCATCCGTGCGACATCTGCTCGTTCCGCCGACACGGACAACACGAGGAACTTCGTGTCGGCCCCCGTCTCTTTGATCGCCGACACGATGGCGTCTCCCGTACCTGCCGGCAACCGCACGTCGAGCAGCACACCATCGGGATTGGTCTTGTTGATGACCTCGATCGCCTCATCGATGTCTCCAGCCTCACCGACGATCTCGAACCGGTCGTCAAGGAACTTCACCGCACCGGCGCGCAGGATCTCATGGTCGTCGACGAGGACGAGTCTGGACCGCGTCATACGGAAACACCTTCGACATCTACAGCCAGAATGACCTCTGTGCCGTGGCCGGGGTTAGAGACGATCTCTGCGGATCCGCCGACCGACGCCAGCCTCGAACGGATCGACCGCTCGATACCATGCCCCAGCTCTGTGGTATCCAGGTCGAAACCATCGCCGTCATCGCGTACATATACCGTTGCCCGGCCCTCCTCGATCGCGGCGTAGACATCGATCCGGCTCGTACCCGCGTACTTGGCAGAGTTCGTCATCGCTTCCCGCGATGCCTCGATCAACGCCCGCAAGGACGGTTCGATCGGTTGGTCGATCCGAATGACCGCGCTGATCTCGACGGCGAAGAGTTCCTCGACCATCCCTATCGCTCCTACGAAGCATTCGTTGAACGTCGCACATCGCTCGCCCGAGTATCGCTCCACGAGGTTGCGCAGATCACGGGCCTGTCTCCTGGCGAGAGACCTCACCTTGTCCGGGTCGTCGGCATCGGTGTCGATCACCTGGAGCGTCTGGAGCGCCGAATCGTGCAACCGATTCGCCAACTCGAGGCGCTCAAGCCTCCGGGCGTTCTCCTCGCGTTCGGCGGTCAGTTCGGCGACCGTTCTCCTGCGGTCCTTGTCTGACGTTCGGATCACCGTGAACAGCCAGCCGAGCAACAAACCGTAGATGAGGAACACGATGCTTCCAATGGCCGACACTGCACTCCGGCCGGACCCGAGTAGAAGCACCGCCTGCTGGCCTGCGAGCAGAGTCGATCCACCGATTCCCCAACGCAGACCACCGCCGTATGCCAGGACCGCGATCCATGAGATCGGGTATCCGCCGTGAAAGAGATCCCCTGCATCCGCAGCGTACGATGCGCTTGCCACGACGAGGGCGACGACACCGTCGACCAGCATGAACGCAACAGAGCCGAGCCTGGATTCCCGCTTGTGTGCCCACCATGTGACACCGGTCCACACCGTTGCAAGGGCGAGGGCACCGAGCGTGACCATCTTGTCCGCCTGGCCATCGGTCACCAGTGTTGCAACCACGAGCAGCAACATCCAGAACCAGCCAAGACCACGCATGATCATGACGAGTCGGCGCATCGACAATTCAAGGGAACGGGTGAGTTTGTCCGGGGGAGGCAGCACGTCGATCTCGTCTCGAGCGGTTTCCTGTTTCACTCTCGTCGCCCGGGCATGGCGTGGTCCCCTTGTTACCTAGCACACTACCAGAACCGGCCGGAGGTTTCCGATGGGACCATCGCCTCACCCGCCATCGCTCGTCGGTTCGGGGGTTGATCGGCCGGGTACTATCGAGAACATGGGTACACAGGAACACTTCAGGTGGGGTGCGGGAACGTCTGCGTACCAGATCGAAGGGGCATGGAGCACAGACGGAAAGGGAGAATCCATCTGGGATCGGTTCCTCCACGAGCGTCCGGCCATGACCAGTGGCGATAGCGCATGTGACCACTACCGACGACTGGATGAGGACCTCGATCTCCTCGCCGACATCGGTGTCAATGCGTACCGGTTCTCGACGGCCTGGACCAGGATCATCCCCGACGGCGACGGTGATGTCAACCCGGCTGGATTCGCTTTCTACGACCGGTTGATAGATGGATTGATCGCACGGGGCATCGAACCATGGCCGACCCTGTATCACTGGGACCTCCCCCAGGCGCTCCAGAACGCAGGGGGATGGCCGTCGCGGGAGTCCGTTGGCTGGTTCGCCCGCTACACCTCGGTGATGGTGGACCATTTCGGCGACCGTGTGTCGCACTGGATCACCGTCAACGAGCCATGGGTGTCGTCCTTCCTCGGGCACGCAGACGGGGTCTTTGCCCCCGGGTCGCACAGTTGGCGGGATGCTCTGCTCGCGGCCCATCACCAACTTCTCGCTCATGGCGAGGCGGCACGCATCATCCACAGTCGAGACCGCAACTCCAGCGTCGGCATCGCTCTCGACTGTAGACCTGCTGTTCCATTGACAGATGACCCCGCCGACGTCGCCGCTACAGACCACTTCGACGGGTTCCGCAACAGGTGGTTCTTCGACCCGGTGTTCGGCAAGGGATATCCCGCCGACATGGTCACGGCCTACGAGTCCACAGGTCGCCTGCCAGACAACATGGTGCAACCAGGCGACATGGATTCGATCGCTGAACCCATCGAGTTCTGCGGGGTCAACTACTACACGTCCATCGGCATAGACGCGTCTACGGCTGAAGATGACCAGGCCGAAGGGCCTGTCGGACCCTCCGGCGCCGACGGATACACCGAGATGGGATGGAAGATCGACCCCGATGCCCTTGGTGGATTCGTCAGACGGATTCACGCCGAATGGCAACCAGACTCGATCGTGATCACGGAGAACGGTGCATCGTTCTCCGACGGGGTCGGCGCAGATGGCCTGGTGCACGACATTCGACGTATCGACTACCTCTCGAGCCACATCGATCAGGTCGAGTCTCTTCGTGCCGACGGTGTTCCCGTCGATGGCTACTTCGTGTGGAGTCTCCTCGACAACCTCGAATGGACCAGCGGCTTCGACCAACGTTTTGGCCTCATCCACGTCGACCACACCACGCAGCGCCGGACGATCAAAGACTCGGGCTACTGGTACAGAGACCGCATCGCCCGAGGCATGGGCACCCTGCGGGTTGACGAATCAGGTCGGTAACCTTCCCTCTCCACACGGGCCTATAGCTCAGCCTGGTTAGAGCGCATCCCTGATAAGGATGAAGTCCCTGGTTCAAATCCAGGTAGGCCCACCTCCGAGAACCCCGTCGCCGTCCGGATTTTCACCATTCCAGACCCCTCCGGAGCAGTGTTCTCGGGTCACCGCGGTCAAACGCGCGGTCGAACATGCCACGCATCTGCCAAGGGAACGGCCACTGCGAGGTCCCTTGCTAATACCCGTGGAATGAGCGGTGCACAGCCGGTTCGAATAGGGCTTGACGATCGGTACACAACGGCACAACCAGCCGGTGGTGGGTGGGGAGTTGATCCTCGATCGCTGGGCATGATCAACAACATGCGCGGCGGACCCTTGAAATCAGGGCAGGTAGCTGTCGAGCAGGGATGCCGTTGTGGCGGTTATCTCTCGCACGCCACGAAATGTCTGCGGTTCGATTTGACCCTGACGGTTCCTCTTCGGTGGCATCACCGAGCCATCGCTCCCGACGAACTCAATCTTCCGCATATCTGATTGACTGATTGCAGCGTCAAACCGCTTCTGTGACGACCCGCCCTTCTTCGCTATGACATAGTCCTTTACTTCCCACAGATTGGACGTACCGAGGATTGCTCGCGCTTTTTCCTCCGGAACAATGAGGCCAACAGTCAGGCTGCCTACGACGTACAGGACTCCCTGCATGAAGCTGATGACGTAGATCGTGTCATCGGGCCTCACATCACGCGATGTGAACTGGTTGCCAACTGTGAGCACCATGTCACCAACGGGCCCCTGGGCTTCGTGTTTGAAGGTGTCTCCCCTCCAGTAGTGAGTGAAGAAACTCATTCTCGATTCCACCTCTCGTCTCTGCAGCATGTCACAGAATTTCTACTGTCCGAGTATCGCAAGTCCCACCACCAGCCAGGCAGAACGGCGCTTGTCAATGGAGGGTGTGTGCGATGACTCGGCTGCGATCACCCTGTTACACCTGCGACCAACGTGGCCATTGCAGGTGGTGCGGGGAGGTCCTCTGCGGTGATGTGGGTGTAAATCGCCAACGTCACCCTCGGGTCTAGGTGGCCCATGTAGCGTTGTACTTCCCCTGGTGTCCACCGTGCCACCGTGAACAGACGGGTCGCCACCGTGTGGCGGAGGTCATGCGGGCCGCACTCCACCCCGGACATCTCTTTGATCTTGCGCCAGGTGCGTTTCCGCCAGTTCGAATCAGACATTGGGTTCCCCCGGATGTCGGGAACAGCCACCCATCCGGAAGCAACGGCACCGGGTGTTCCCGCAGCCGGGTAACGACATCAGCGGGGAGCGGGATTGTCCGTGACTCGCCTTGCTGCCGAGATTTCAGCGGCCTGACCCCCTCATGGCGTGACAACGACCGTTCCACCCGCAACAGCCCCGCTTCCGAGTCGAGGTCGTGGCCTTGTAGCGCCAACGCCTCCCCGATCCGTAGACCGCACCGGGCCATCAACCACACGATCGGTACCGTGGCGGGGTCGACCTGATCAGCTGTATCCGAGCCAACGACAGCGCTCGGGAACTGCTACGCCACGGCACGGTTCTGGAAGCCACAGGTAGGTGTGCTCGTCAAAGAGCAGACCTACTCTCGGTACTCTCGGTGCTCATGCCGCTCGGACCAGCCGCCATGCTCACGGAGAGGTTCCCCAAGCCGCTACAGCAAACGCTCGAGGCACGCGGGATCCCAGCTGAGTTCATCGAGTTCGAGAGCGCCGCAATGGGCGAAAGTAGGTATGCAAAGACGACGAACCGTAGCGTGGTCGGGACAATGAACGAGTTCGCCTTCCTCGCCGAGGTCCACCGCGCTGATCGGGGCATCAGCGATCTCGTCGCACTCGCCGTCAAGCTGTCAACGACCCCGTGCAGTCCGCTGTACAAGAGTTACACGAGTCCAGACCGAGAGGTCGCCGCCCTCGGAACTGTGTGGTCACAAGGCGGACAGAACGATCCGGACGATCTCGTCTGAGCAGGCGATCATCGCGATCGCTGAGTTCCCTCGTCGTCCTTGTCGCGAATGATTCCGTCCCACTCTCAGGAGAAACCGCCTGACCGGATGGCGTCGTTGATCTCGGCTCTGTGGCGCGGATCACACTGCGCCCATCGCAACTCCATGTCGTCGAGATCCGCGAGAAAGCCGAAGCGGCCGCGCACGCGTCGCTCCCATGCCACGACATCGACCGGCTGGGTGAGCTTGCCGATCGACTCGGGGGCGAAGTCTCTCTCGGCCCTGGTGTCCAGCACATCGGACGGATCGAGAGGGCCCGA
>CAYUJA010000044.1:0-10958 GCA_964444875.1 uncultured Acidimicrobiaceae bacterium
CGGACCGGATCTCCCTGGTCAGCTGGTTGTCGCCGGCGAGTCCGTCGTCTGCGCGCTCCAGGATGATGACGGTCTTCTTGCCGGCGAGCGCCTTGATGATGGCGGCTTCTGGCAACGGGCGTATCACGTTGATGTGGACGGAACCCACCTTGGCGCCGTCCTCTTCGCGCAGGTAGTCGACGGCTGCTTCGATGTTCTCTGCTGCAGAACCGAACGACACGAACGTGATCTCTGCGTCATCGTTCTTGTATTCGCTGACGAGGCCGTAGTGGCGGCCTGTCAACTCGGCGAACTCGTCGTATGCCTGTTCGAGGAAGGGGAGGATGTCCTCTGAGAAGTTGTTGCGGCGTGCAATGACGCCGTTCATGTAGTGCTCCTGGTTCTGCACCGGGCCGAGAAGCATCGGGTTCTTGAGGTCCATCATGATCGGGACCCGCCTGCGGGTCGGACCGAACAGCACTCGTTGCCCCTCGGTTGGTGTGTCGATGATGTCGTCGTGTGCACCGAGGAACTCACGCAGCAGACCCGCCTCGTGTTTGTAGAAGGTGCGCTCGAGGTGGGACGTCAGGAATCCGTCCTGGATGTTCATCGCGGGGTTGAGCGTCAGTTCCGCGACCTTGCGGGCGATGAGGGCCTGGTCTGCTGCCTGCTGGCTGTCCTTTGCGAACAGCATGATCCATCCGACGTCAAGCGCCGCGTACACGTCGTCGTGGCCACAGTGGACGTTGAGCGCATGTTTCGTCAGCGCCCTGGCAGCTACCTCGAGCACCATCGTGGACAGCTTTCCTGGTGCGTGGTAGTACTGCTCAAGTCCGTACACGATGCCCTGGCCGGATGTGAAGTTGACCGTGCGGTGCCCCGTCATCGAGTAGGCGATCGCACCGCCCTGGGCAGCGTGCTCCCCCTCTGCCTCGATGGCGATCTTGGCGTTGCCGAAAACGTCGAGGACACCCTCAGCGTACGACAGTTGGTAGTTCTCGCCCATCTCGGTCGACGGCGTGATCGGGTAGAAGACACCAGCCTGGGTGATCCGCGCCTCGGTGTGATACGAGACGATCTGGTTCCCGTTCGTCGTTATCCGAATACCCGGGTACTTCGGTGCAGATTCGCTCACCTGTCGCCTCCATGAAAGAAATGCATTTCTTTCAGAAGACTAGCTGTCTCACCGAATCCACCGGACGCGATCGAGCCACCCGTGCGGGCATCTACCCTGTGGCCATGAGCATCGAGACACAGGCCGTTCGCGCAGGGTTCCCTGCGCTGGGACGCACGCTCGGTGGCACGGTCGTCGCCTATCTCGATGGTCCGGGCGGCACACAGGTCCATGCCTCGGTCATCGATGTCATGACCTCGTTCATGTCGAGGGGCGGGAGCAATCTCCACGGACCCTTCGTCACCTCACATGAGACCGACGATGTCGTCAACCATGCCCGTGAGGCGGTTGCCGACCTGTTCGGATCGGAACCGGGCGAGATCGTGTTCGGCCAGAACATGACATCGCTCACGTACTCCGTCTCGAGGGCGTTGGCACGCACGTGGCGCGCGGGTGACAACATCATCGTGACCAAACTCGACCACGATGCAAACGTAGCCCCGTGGCTCCAGGCCGCCCACGACACCGGTGTCGAGGCACGCTTCGTCGACTTCGACCCCGCCGACGGGTGCAGCCTCGACCTGGCAACGCTCGACGCGGCGCTCGACTCGAGGACGCGGCTGGTCGCCTTCACCCATGCGTCCAACGCCGTTGGCACGGTCACGCCGGTTGCAGAGATCGTCGCCAGGGCCCACACCACCGGGGCGCTCACCTATGTTGATGCAGTACACCACACACCCCATGGCCTCGTCGACGTCCGGGCATCCGGCACAGACTTCCTGGTGGCATCGGCGTACAAGTGGTTCGGTCCCCATACGGGATGTCTGTTCGGCAAGGCCTCCCTGCTCGCATCCGTGGAGCCGTACAAGCTGCGGCCGGCGCCAGACAACGCCCCGGACCGCTGGGAGACCGGCACACAGTCCTTCGAATCGCTCGCCGGCGTCGCGGCAGCCGTCGACTACATCGCATCGCTCGGCTCGGGGGCATCGAGGCGGGAACGGATCGTTTCTGCATACCAGAACGTCGGCGAGCATGAACACACTCTGTCCAGAAGGTTCCTCTCGGGAATCGAATCCCTCGACCGGGTCACGCTCTACGGCAAGCAGACGCCACAGGGCAGGACACCGACGTTCGCCATAGACATCGAGGGCATCTCTCCGGACCGCGTCGCAGCGACCCTTGGTGAGTACGGGTGTTTCGTGTGGTCTGGCGACTACTACGCGTACGAGGTGATGAACCGACTCGACAAGGCACCCGACGGCCTGGTACGAATCGGATTCGTCCACTACAACACGATCGACGAGGTCGACCGGGTCCTCACCGAACTCGAACGACTCACCCAGGGGTAACGGCGTCCAGAGAACGGAGAACGGAGCACCGAGAACCGCTACCGTCGGTGTCCACCGAAGAGGGAGACACCATGTACCTGATACGCAGGATCTACACCGTCCAGCCAGGAAAGGCGCGCCAGGCAGCGACACTCGTCGATACGATCGGCAAGGCCTATCAAGAGGCGGGGATCCGTTCCGCGAGCAGGGTCTACTTCAACAGCGGCACGACGCCCGGGGAGAAGAACACCGTGGTCATGGAGTGGACGGACGAGACGCTGCGCACGCCGTATCGCGACGACCGCGTCTATGCCGAGGGCCTCGACGACGTCATCGCGCAGTTCAGCGAACTCGCGACCGACACCCACATCGAGTTCTGGGAAATGATGACAGACGAGAAACGGACCGACTGAGCAACGAGCACCAAGCGCTCGTTCTCCTGCTCGGTGTCTCCTCTAAAAGTCAACGCTTTCTCTGCGGCGGGCGTACAATCACTCGCCAACCACCAATACCGAGCAAAGTATCCCAACAATGCGCAAATACATCATCGCGATAGCGATTGCCATTCCCCTCGTGGTTCTGCTCGTCATCGGGGGTGCGTACCTGCGCGATGAGGTCATCACTGCGGACAGGGTGAGCCGCGGCGTGACGGTGGTCGGTGTCGACATCTCCCGCGCCACACCACAGGAAGCCGCAGCGGTCATCGCCTCCCACGAAAGCGACCTCCTCGCCACCCCCGTCGTCGTCATGGTCGATGGGCAGCAGTACGAGATCGAGCCAACCGAGGTCGGCCTCGCCGTCGATGAAGAAGCCCTCGTGCAACAGGCGCTCGGGATGAGACGCGAGGAGGGACTCTGGGCGAACGCCGTGGCGTGGTACAGATCGTGGCGCTCGACCGAGACGATCGACGTTCCTGTCACGATCGATGACGAAGCGCTGGCCGAGATTCTCGAGGGTTACACCGAAACCATCGACAAGCCTCCGTACGACGGAGACATCACGATAGTGAACGCCGAAGTCGTCCCCGACTATCCCGTAGACGGCGTGCGGGTGGACGTCGAGGCCGCGGTCCCGCTGATCCGCGAGCAGTTCCTCCAGATCGAGCGCGAACCTGTCGTCGTCCCGCTCGCTCCCATCCCTCCTCGGATCGATTCACAAGAGATGGACAGGGCCGTAGCGGTTGCCAATGAGCTCGTCGATGGCCCCGTCCGCCTCACGGATCCCGAAACCGGCAGGACGATCGTGTTCACTACGGCAGGTCTCAAGACTGCGTTGCGGCATGAGATCGTGGTCAACTCGCCGGCGAAGATCGACGTGACCCTCGACTCTGAAACGCTCTCAGAGATCGCTTCGCGCACATCGAACCTCTTCACACTCCCCGCAGCGTCGGCGTCCTACACCTTCGACAAGGAGACGAAGATCTTCACGGTCGTTCCTTCGATCCCCTCCACGGTCGTCGACCTCGACGCTATCCCCGAATCCGTCACCGCGGCGATAGACGGCGACGGAACAGGCGAGATCCCCATGGTCGACGGGCCAGACGCTGAGTTCAGCACGGAGGTAGCCCAGGCGAGCATGCCACTCCAGGAGATAGGCACCTTCACGACCTTCCACCCTGCAGGCCAGAGCCGGGTCACCAACATCCAACTCCTCGCAGACGAGATCGACACCTCCGTCGTCCTTCCGGGTGAGACGTTCTCGGTCAACGACACCGCAGGGGAACGAACACTCGAAGAGGGCTACGTACGAGCCGGTGCGATCATCAACGGTGAGGTGCAGTGTTGCGAAAGCAGGGTCAACATCGGCGGTGGCACGAGCCAGTTCGCCACGACCTTCTACAACGCGGTGTACTTCAGCTGTTTGGAAGACGTTTTCCACCAACCGCACAGCCTCTACTTCAGCCGCTACCCGTACATCCGTGAGGCGACCCTCGGCTTCCCCGCACCGGACGTGAAGTTCCGCAACGACACGGAGGCGGCCGTGTACATCGACACGTCCTACACACCGAGTTCCATCACCGTCACGCTCTATGGAGACAACGGGGGCCGGACGTGCACCTCCGAGACATCTGGCAACACCAACACCCGCACGATCACGTACGCCGACGGTACACAGAAGGTCGAGCACTGGGAGTGGAACTACAGGCAGCCGAAGAAGTCGGACGGCTGACACCACGACGGTAGCGAACTTCCGTCACACGCCACGAGAGTTGGAACGAATCGAGCGACCGGGGAGTTGGAGGTATCGATGACCACACACCGCTACCCGCTTCCCGGTGGAAGAGCCACCGCAGGCACACGCCGCCAGTGGCTACGTGCGGTACTGGCAGGTTCCTACCTGTTCGGCCCCGCCCACAGGCGCCTGATCCGGACGATCCACGGTAAGGACAGGGACGCCCTCCACACCTCCGAGAAGGCATGGGCGAACTCGGCTGTCACGGCACTCGACCTGAAGATCCACACACGGGGTCTGCACCACATCGACCCCGACACGTCGTACATGGTCACTCCGCTGCATGAGGGCTTCACGGACCTGCTCGCGATCGCTCGCCTCCCGCTACCCATGGTCTACGCCGCAACCGAAGAACTCTTCGACTGGCCGCACCTCGGCCCCTATCTGCGGGCCGCTCACCAGCCGCTCATCTCACGCACGAGCGGTGCCGCGGCCTACCGCGAGATCCTGCGTGCAGGGAAAGCAGCGTCGGCGCGCCGCGAGAGCCTCGTCGTGTTCCCTCAGGGAACGCTTCTCGGTATCGAGGTCGCCTTCCGCCAGGGGGCCTTTCGGGCGGCTGAACACCTGGGCATGCCCGTGCTTCCCGTCGTACTCACCGGCGCCGCCGGCGTCTGGGACTACCCCTTCGACGACGTTCTGCACTTCGGCCAGACGATCTCTGCCGAGGTCCTTCCCCCGATCGCGCCATCCGATGCCGTCGCTACGGCCCGCACCCTCGAATATGAGATGAAGACCCGCGCCCTGGCTTCGACCCCTGGTCCCCGCCGCTTCGTACCTGAACGCGACGGCTGGTGGGACGGGTACCGATACGAGATCGACGACCGCTTCGAGGACCTGAAGGGCCGCGTCCAGCAGCACAGGAGATCGCTGACACCAGCATCCACAGGTCGTAGATCGTAGATCAACAGGGCCCCCTCCGACTTCGACGATGGAGGAAAGAGGCAAGCTCTCTTGTCTCTCCCTCAACTTGTTGGGGGAGATGTCGAGGTACGAGACAGAGGGGGATTCTCAGAGCTGTTTGCTGATGGCTGATGGCTGTAGGCTGACTCCTCATGCAGTACAACACCATCATCGAACCGTTCCGGATCCACAGTGTCGAGGCGATCGACCTCCCGGATGCGGCACAACGCGAGGCGGCGTTGCAGCGCGCCGGCTTGAACCTGTTCGGCCTCCACGCAGACGAGGTGATCATCGACCTGCTCACGGACTCGGGCACAGGGGCGATGTCATCCAATCAGTGGGCGGGCATGATGCGCGGGGACGAGTCCTACGCAGGTAGCCGTTCGTTCTTCAGGTTCGAGGCAGCGGTCAAGGGGATCACGGGACTCAGCGAGGTCATCCCGACCCACCAGGGCCGTGCAGCCGAAAAGATCCTGTTCTCGGTCGCCGTCGAGGACGGCGATGTCGTCCCCAACAACACCCACTTCGACACGACCAGGGCCAACGTCGAGTACCAGGGTGCCGAAGCACGCGACCTGGTCATCGAGGAAGGCAGAGACCCGTCGGCCATCCTCCCGTTCAAAGGCAACATGGACATTCCGGCCCTGCGGGCAACCATCGAGGAAGTCGGCGTGGACCGCATCCCGCTGGTGATGATGACGGTCACCAACAACTCCGGCGGTGGACAGCCGGTGTCGATGGGCAACCTGCGTGAGGTCAGGGCAGTGTGCGATGAGTACGGCATCCCCTTCTACCTCGATGCCTGCCGGTTCGCCGAGAACTCCTGGTTCATCAAGTTGCGCGAACCCGGGTACGAGGACAAGACACCCAGGGAGATCGCCAGGGAGATGTTCTCGCTGGTTGATGGGGCGACGATGTCCGCGAAGAAGGACGGCATGGCGAACATCGGCGGCTTCCTCGCTACGAACGACGAGGAACTCGCCATGAACGCCAGGAACCTCCTGATCCTCACCGAAGGCTTCACCACCTACGGTGGCCTCGCCGGCTACGACCTCGAAGCGATCGCAGTGGGCCTCGAAGAGGTGCTCGACGAGAACTACCTGCGGTACAGGATCCGCTCGACGGCGTACCTCGCTGAAACGGTCGCGGACGCAGGGGTTCCGATCGTCCAGCCACCGGGTGGCCATGCGGTGTATCTCGATGCAGCAGCCCTGCTTCCTCATATACCGCCCCACGAGTACCCCGCGCAAGCACTGGCAGTCGAGCTCTATCGCGCCGGTGGCGTGCGCGGTGTGGAGATCGGGACGGTCATGTTCGGGCGCCCCGACCCCGACGGTGGCCCGGACACTCCCTCTGCCATGGAACTCGTCCGGCTGGCGATCCCGAGGCGGACCTATACCCAGAGCCACATCGACTACGTAGGGGAGGTCGTCATCGATGTCGCGAGCCGGGCGTCGGATATCCGGGGGCTGACGATCACGAGCCAGCCGCCATGGTTACGCCACTTCACCGCAACATTCGCGCCCCTCTAAACGACCTTCCGAAGGATCCTTCGATCACCGGACTTCTTGCTGCAGTGGGTGCCGCGTGGTGGATCCCCCTAACTCGTCGCTGGCGCTCCTCGTTTGTCCCTCACGGCAGGGGGACGCCCTTTCCGTCTGTGCTCTGTGCTCTGTGCTCTCGCCCTACAACTCGACCGTGAGTCCCGGTACCGCTGCAACAGTATTGGCGAAGACGTCACCGGCCGATGAGACGACGGCATCGATGGCATCATCGGTGCGACCGGGGTCATGGCTGGTGAGGATCAACCGCCCGGCACCCACCTGAGAGGCGAAACGCACCGCGTCCTCCCATGAGGAATGCCCCCACCCGATGTGCCCCGGCATCTCACCGGGCAGATACTGGGCGTCGTAGATGACGGTGCCGACCCCCCGTGCTGCGACGAGAAGGTGCTTGGTCGATTCGGGTGTCGTCTCATGATCGGTGATGATCACCACCGATGATGTCGGCCCATCGATGCGGTACCCGACGGCGCCCTGTGGATGGTTGACGTCGAACGAAGTGATCGTCACCGACTCCATCTGTATCGGTTCGGCTACACCACCGAACCGGAGGTTGTCCTGGTCGGACAACGGCACGGGAAACCACGGTGGGCTGATCGCACGGGAGAGCACGTCTTCGGGTGATCCCGGTCCGCGCAGATAGAGACCGCAGTTCCCGTCCCACATCTCGCCGAGCATTGAGAGCCCCTGGATGTGGTCCCAGTGGTAGTGCGTCAGGAACACCGAGACATCGCGCCGTAGCACCAATCCGTAGTCCCGATAGGAGTTCAGGGCCGTCCCCGCATCCACGAATCCGAAAATCTCGCCGCCGACGGACAACGCCATGCTCGTCGTGTTCCCACCGTACCGACAGAAGGCCTGCCCCGAAACGGGGATCGATCCGCGCGAACCCAGGATGGTCAGTACCGGCGCGGTTGTCGATGTGGCTTGGTTGGGGACGGTCATTGTGTGTAACGCTAGCGAACTCGTACAGACCATAGGCGACTATCTCTAGACTGACGCCGAGAGAACCAATCGGGGGGAGGAACAATGGAAAAGCCGGTGCTTCTGGCTCTCGATGACGAACCGTCCGTGCTCGCTGCGGTACAGAGGGACTTGAGAACCGGCTACGGGGACCGGTATCGGGTCATGGGCTCGACGTCGGCGGCTGATGCCCTTGCCTCGGTGAGGGAACTCAAGGCACGTGGCAGCGAACTCGCTGCTTTCATCGTCGACCAGCGCATGCCACAGATGTCGGGTACCGAGTTTCTCGGTGAAGCGATGACGATCTACCCGGATTCCAAACGCATACTGCTGACAGCCTACGCGGACACGAACGCCGCTATCGATGCGATCAACCTGGTCGGCCTTGACCACTACCTCCTCAAACCGTGGGATCCGCCAGCAGACAAGCTCTACCCGGTTCTCGACGACGTGCTCGAAGATTGGGAGGCGAACAGGACAGTACAGTTCGATGGGATCCGTGTCCTCGGGACAACCTGGTCGCCCCAGACCTTCGAGGTCAAGACCTTCCTGGCGCGCAACGCCGTCCCCTACCGGTTCGAAGATATCGAACGCGATCACGATGCAGAGGCGATCGTGTCGGCGACCGGTTCAGCCGATCTCCCCATCGTCCTGCTCACCGACGGCACCACGCTGATCGCACCCGATCGGCAGGAACTCGCACAAGCTGTCGGTTTCCATACCGCTGCGACGGCGCCGTTCTACGACCTGATCATCGTCGGAGGTGGGCCTGCCGGGCTTGCCGGAGCGGTGTACGGGGCATCAGAGGGCCTCACCACAGCGATGATCGAGCGGGAAGCGCCCGGTGGCCAGGCCGGAACGAGTTCGCGCATCGAGAACTACCTGGGATTCCCGAAAGGTATCAGCGGAGCGGACCTCGCCCGTCGTGCGATAGCTCAGGCAACCCGTCTGGGTGCCGAGTTGATCACGCCCGCTGAGGTGGACTCGGTCCGCGTCGAGGGCCATGTGAAGATCGTGACACTCGTCGACGGGACCGAGATGCGCTGCCACGCACTGCTGATCACCAGCGGGATGACCGTCCGGCGTCTCAGCGTTTCTGGATACGAGAGGTTCGAGGGGGCCGGGGTGTACTACGGTGCCGCTGCCACGGAAGCGGCGACCTTCGTCGACAAACCGGTCTACGTCATCGGGGGGGCGAACTCCGCCGGCCAGGCCGCAGTCATGTTCTCGAAGACGGCGAGCAGGGTCACCATGGTCGTGCGGTCTTCATCGCTTGGCGCCAAGATGTCCGCGTATCTCGTGACGCAGATCGGCGGTATCGACAACATCGATGTGCTCACCGATACCGAGGTCGTCAGCGTCGAGGGCGAAGGGATGGTCGCCTCGATCGTCCTGCGGGACCGTGACACGGGCGATATCGGGACCAGGGAGGCGAACGCCTTGTTCATCTTCGTCGGTGCCATCCCCCACTCGGGTTTTCTGACCGGCACCGTTGCCATGAACGACCACGGGTTCATCTACACAGGCGAAGATGTGAAGTCGCGCACCAACGCATGGCCGCTCGAGCGTGATCCATACCCGCTCGAGACGTCGGTCCCCGGCATATTCGCTGCCGGAGATGTTCGCCAGGGAGCGGTACGCAGGGTCGCATCCGCGGTCGGGGAAGGCTCCGTGTCTGTTTCGATGATCCACCGATACCTGGATACGGTGTGACGGATTTCGATCTCACGACGGTCGACCTCTTCGCAAACCTCGATGCGGACGATCTCGCCAAGCTCGAGAGTTCCCTTACGGACCACGACATCGCCGCCGGCGAGAACATCTTCTGTGAGGGCGATGCCGGCAACAAGGCCTATGTCATCACGGCAGGCGAGATCGAGGTTCTCAAGGAGTCCGCAGGCAGGGAGGTGCGGCTCGCCGTCCTGGGGCCCGGCACCCTCGTTGGGGAGATGGCTCTCCTCGCTCGGGAACCTCGAAACGCCACCTGCCGTGCGATAACCGACGCCAGGCTCGTGTCGATTCCTGGTGAAACGTTCGATGAACTTCTCGCTGCGAGCCCGACGGCCATGCGGGCGATCTTCGATGGTTTCATCGCAAGGGGACGCCAGCAGGAATCCAGACTGCGACAGGCAGAGCGGATGGCGCAACTCGGTGTGCTCACGGCGGGGCTGGCACACGAGATGAACAACCCCGCGGCCGCCATCGCCAGAGGTTCGGACCAGTTGCGAGACCGTCTCGTGGCGTACGGACTCGCCATGCAGTCGATCCCGGCCGATACCTCGCTGCCTGAACCGTCATCTGATGACCGGGTCATGTCGAGCATCGAACGCTCCGACGCCGAATACGCGCTCGAAACAGCGTTGACGTCGGCAGGTGTCGACGACGCGTGGCAGATCGCCCCTGCACTCGTAGCAGGCGGGTTCACCCTCGACGACCTCGTGGGCCCAGAAGGTCTGAGTCGGCCGGAACTCGCCTGGGCCGCAGCGATGCGCTCAGAGATCGTGGCTCTCCTCGACGAGGTCAACGAAGGTGCGAGCCGTCTCATGGACCTCGTTGGTGCGTTGAAGTCTTACTCGTTCCTCGACCAGGCACCGGTGCAGAACGTGGATGTCGTCAAGGGCATCGAAGACACGCTGCTCATCCTCAAGAGCAAGACGAGAGATATCGAGATCGAACGCCGGTACACAGATGGGTTGCCCCGTATCACGGCATACGGCAGTCAACTGAACCAGGTGTGGACGAACCTCATCGACAACGCAGCAGATGCGATCCATGGGGCAGACACCACGAACGGCCAGATCATCATCGAAGCGACCCACGCGGACGGATGCATCGTCGTGTCGATCGCGAACAACGGCCCCGCCATTCCACCCGATATCC
>CAYUJA010000045.1:0-10812 GCA_964444875.1 uncultured Acidimicrobiaceae bacterium
CCGAAGTACTCCTGGACGAGTTCGGGATAGTCCCGGACCGCTGTGTCCATGTCACAGAAAAGCACTCCGAGTTCGGCGAGGTCATCACGGTTGCGGTGGTACACGACCTCAGATTCGTACTGCGCAGTGACACCGGCGAGGAACTTACGCTCGGCCTCGGGGATCCCAAGCTTCTCGTAGGTCTCCTTGATCGAGTCGGGGACCATGTCCCAGTCCTTGGCCTGGCCCTCCGTCGGCTTGATGTAGTAGTAGATATCGTCGTAGTCGATACTGTCGAGCCGGCCTCCGCCTCCCCAGGTTGGCGTGGGCTTGGCCAAGAATCGTTTGTACGACTTGAGTCGGAAGTCGAGCATCCACTGCGGTTCGCCCTTCATCGACGACATCGTCCGGATGAGTTCCTCGTCCAGGCCCTTCTCTGGCTTGAACACATAGTCTTCCTCATCAGACCATCCGAGTTGATAGTTGCCCAGATCGATGTCGACAGTGGTCACGATGGCTCCTCGATAAATTGCACTACGCGGCTAGGTGAATCAAGTGTACCCGGTATCGAGCCTGTTACAAACGGATTCTGTGGAAGCTCGGTGCGACTCGCCCGGGGGGCTGCGAATGGGAATGGGTGAAGACCGACCCCCCGGGTGAGCCGCAGCTCGTACCTGTATAACGGTGTCGGGCCATCGGGCGTTCCAAACTATCGGGCTGCGGACAATCAAGAAGTTCACAGTTCACAGTTCACAGTTCGCCCGAAAGACTGTGAACTGTGAACTGAAAACGGAAACCGCCTCTCAGAACACCTGGTTGCACCAGGGTTCGCGGACGGTCGCAAAGATGTGGTGGAGCTTCGCTACCTCCGTGTCGGTCCCGCGGAGGCGGCCCGCTGTGGCGTAACCCGGTAGGTCTCCACCGCCGAGGTAGAGAGCGCCGAGCACATCGATATCGATATCGAGTACCGGTGACTCGTCGGTTCGCTCACATACGCCAACGCCGTCTCCAACGGAAAGGCGATACGTTCCCTGCGTCCCAGGGCGGTACGGGTCGACAACGGAGAAGACCACCTCACCGTCGTGGTCGTAGGTACGGCTGCCGAGTGCCACAGGCACATCGAGGATCCTGATCCACAGCGCATCGAACAGCGCCGTCGTTGCGAACCTCCTCGGCTGGCGCACCATTGCAAGGATCTCGTCGTGGACGGGCATGTTCCACGACCGCACCTTCGGGCATCCGTCGATGTTGGCGATGTAGCTCCACAACGAGGCACTCGCCCTGGGCGTCGCGGCGATCAGTTCGACCACATTGACAGTTCCGTTCACATGGCCGTCGTCGCTCTCGCCGCTCTTCTGGCGGTAGATGGCGTACCCATCGACATCGTCGGGTCCATCGTGAACGACGATGCGCTGGGAGGTCCTTCCTCGTTTCATCCAGTCCTCGTCGCGCAGGATCTCGTGTGTCCACCAGGTCTCGTCCCTGGCGAACATGCCAGGCCACGAGACACATACACGGTCGAACGCACCGGGCAGGAGGTCGGCAGCCTGCTCGGCAGTGACCCGGCGCACCCGGTCGACCTCGACACCATCACGCAGTTCGAAAGACGATCCGTCGAGCGTTCTGGTCGCCGCGTAGCTGGCGACCCCGTAGCCATAACGTCCGTAGATGCCGCTGTCAGACGCCCACAACCCTGCAATCGGGTAGCCATTTGCGGCAACGGTGTCGAGATGCTGGGACATCATCGCGTCCATCAACCCCATCCTGCGATGGGTCGGGAACACGGTCACCACCGTCGTTCCTTCCATCTTGACCGAGCCACCGGGAACGGTGAGTTCGAGGTCGAACCCACCGAACGTGCCCACGATGGTGTCACCGTCGAACGCCGCAAGGGTGCGCTCCACGGGAAGGACCTTCTCGAGGAGTTCCGGGAACGTCTTGTCTGGGAGATCCTCGGAGAACCCTTCCATGAATGCTGTGGTGAACGCCGGGTACTCAGCTGAGCTAATAGGCCTGATGATGATGTCGTCCATGGCATCATCCTACGCAAGGTCACGGGCGCTCCCCGACGGCACTAGGGTCGAATCAACCGAACGGGAGACCCATGGCAGACGTCCGCATCGCAGTTCAGATCCACCCACAACATGGAGAGTATGCAGATATCCGCAGGGCCGCGGCCGAGGCCGAAGACCTCGGCGTCGACGTGCTCTACAACTGGGACCACTTCTATCCGCTCTACGGCGGGGACCCGGACGCCAATGTCGGGAAACATTTCGAGTGCTGGACGATGCTCGGCGCCTGGGCGGAGGCAACCGAGAACATCCGCTTCGGCGCGCTGGTCACCTGCAACTCGTATCGCAACCCGCAACTGCTCGCAGACATGGCGAGAACGGTCGATGTGATCTCGGGCGGACGACTGATCTTCGGGATCGGGTCCGGATGGTTCGAAAAGGACTACGACGAGTACGGCTACGAGTTCGGGACCGCGATCGGCAGACTCAAGGCCCTCGACGCGGCGATGCCTGTCATCAAGGACCGACTCGCCAAGTTGGACCCGCCTCCCACAGGCGATCTTCCGATCCTCATCGGCGGCGGCGGCGAGAAGGTGACCCTGCGTATCGTTGCTGAGTACGCAGACATCTGGCACGGCTTTGGTGACATCGAGACGTACACCCACAAATCCGCAGTGCTCGACGACTGGTGCGCAAAGGTCGGCCGCGACCCGGCGTCGATTGAGCGGTCGGTCGGGGTCGAGCCTTCCAAGATCGAACTCGGTGACGCCTACAAGGCCGCCGGTGTCGATGAGATCACCATCGGCCTCAACGGCCCCGACTTCGACATGGGAGCGGTCAAAGAGTGGCTTGCCTGGCGCGATGAGGCGAATCGGTAGGAAGACCGCTGCGCTACCAGACCGCTGCGCTACCAGAAAGCGAGCCTGCGAGCGGTCAGAAAGCGAAGCGATCAGCTCTCAGGTCCCGTAGTTGGTGACTGAGGGTGGGATGTCGATTCCGGGGGCCAGGTCGGGGGCAGGTTCGGGGGGTCCTGATGTGACCCGCAATGGGATCACACCGGCCCAGATGTCGAGGGCCATGTCCTCGACATCGTCACCGGGAGGCCCGCTGCGGACCTTGGCAGACGCCTCAGTGATATCGAGCGCAAGCAACTTCGTTCCTGTGTCCTCTTTGTCGTTTGGCGGCCTCGCCTCAGACCATCGGCCGGGCAGGACGTGCTCGGTGATCGCTTCGAAAGCGGCCAATCGCTCATCGGGATCGTTCACGACCCGCGGTCTGCCGAACACGACGACCGACCGGTAGTTGAGCGAGTGGTGAAACGCCGAGCGCGCGGCAACGATGCCATCGACGATCGTGGCAGCCACACTCACGTCAGTTTCGACCGTTGAACGCATCATCCTCGATGCATGTGACCCATGGAGGTAGAGCGTGTGCCCGACCCTGGCATGGATCGTCGGGATGACCACGGGCCCGTGATCAGACACGAACGCGATGTGGCAGATCAGCGCTTCATCGAGAACCTGATAGATCGTCGTCTGGTCGTAGTCGCCTCGTTCGGGCAGTCGTTTCACGGTCGAGCGATCCGATGGCGCAGTCATACCGGAATGGTACCTCGAACCTGGCCTTCGGCTTCTTGCTGTTGGCTGACGGCTGACGGCTGATCGCAGTTACGCAAGACCCCGCTGCCACACCTCGACGAGTTCTCGGTACTGATCGACTCGATCGACCAGTTCATCGTGTGTCCCTTCAGCGACCACGGCCCCTCTGTCAACAAGGACGACCCTGTCTGCTCGTTCGGCAGAATGCAGCCTGTGAGCGATCACGATCGCCGTACGATCCGTGAGCAGTGCCCCGAGGGCACGCTCGACCTTGGCTTCGGTTTCCGGGTCGAGGTTCGACGTCGCCTCGTCGAGGACGATGACCGCAGGGTCGGCGAGGAAGGCACGAGCAAGAGCCACAAGCTGACGCTCACCGGCTGAGAACCTCGAGCCGCGTTCACGAACCTCCGTATCGAGTTGATCGGGCAGTCCACCGATCCAATCGTCGATCCCCATCACCTCGAGAACCCGCCACACCTCTTCGTCACTGGCATCCGGCCTGGCGTACACGAGGTTCTCTCGCAACGATCCCGCAAAGAGGAACCCGTCCTGGGGGATGAGCGCCATCGTGGCGACCCGCGAGGATTGCGTGACATCCTTGAGATCGACGCCGTCGATCTCAACCCGACCGTTCGTCGGGTCGTAGAAACGCATGATGAGCTTCGCCAACGTCGACTTCCCTGAGCCGGTCTCGCCGACGATCGCGACGCGCTCACCCGTGCCGACAGACATACTCACGTCGGACAACACGGGAACGCCTTCGAGGTAGCTGAAATCGACGCCGCGCACATCAACGGCTCCATGGACAGGTTCGGCCAGGTCGAACGCCCCCGGCCGCTCCTCAACAGCGACCGGTTCGTCCATCAGTTCGAATAGCTTCGCCAATGCCGCAAGAGCTGACTGGAGGAGGTTGTACACGTTCGATAGGTTGATGATCGGCTGGAAGAACCAGTCGAGGTACAGCAGGAAGGCCACGAGTGTCCCGATGGTCATCGAACCATCGATGACCCGTGATGCCCCGATGCCGAGCGCTGCAGCGATCGCCACGACCCTCAAGAAGGCAACAACGGGGAAGTACCACGAGATCGCTCGCGCTGAGGCCATGTTCGCATCGAAGTGCCGCTCATTCACACGGCCGAACGAGGATGCCTGGACATCCTCCTGAGTGAACGCCTGAACGACGCGAACACCACTGATCCCCTCCTGGAGAGACGAGAGCACGCGCCCGATCCGTTCACGCACCTGATCGTACGCACGCCGAGCCTGGCGTTGGAAGACGACGGTCACGCCGGCGAGCACACCCACGACGGCGAACACGGCCAACGCCATCTGCCAGTCGACAAGGACCAGCACGACCGTCACACCGATGACGGTCAACAGGTTGCTGAGTGCAAGAACCGCCCCATCGGATGCGAACTCCTGAAGGGACTCGATGTCGGACGTCATCCTGGACACGAGCACGCCGCTCTTGGACCTCGAGAAGAATCCCATGTCGAGCCTGAGCATCTTGGCGAAAACCGCTTGCCTCAACTGGACCAGGTAACGCTCGCCGACGTACGCGATGCTCCACTGAAAGGCCATCGTCACGAAGTACTGCACCACCAGCAGGCCGATGAATATGCCTGCCGCCTTCACGATCACGCTCTTGTCCCCGAGTGCGATCCCGTTGTCGATCCCTCCGCGGACCACAAGCGGCCCGAGCAGCCTGACCCCGGTCGCGATGATCGTGATGGTGAGCGCTCCCGTGAGCGGCCGACCCAACCCGTGTGAGAGCCTGCCTGCACGCACGATCAGTCTCCCAGGCTTCTCCACGCGATAGTCACCGGCGGACGACATGTACCTCATGTGCTCACCGCCTCGCCCGAGGTCGCAAGGACCTCTGCGTACCTCGGGACGAGGGCCAGAAGCTCTTCATGTGGCCCGAAAGCAACGAGTCTGCCCTCGTCGATGAACGCCACATTGTCCACGATCGCAAGAGTCGACGTCCTGTGAGCGACGATCACGGTCGTCCTCCCGGCCATGACCTGAGACAACGCAGCCTGGATCTCGGCTTCGACCACGGCATCGACCGAGGACGTAGCGTCGTCCAGGATCAGCACACGGGGGTCGCGCACGACACCGCGAGCCAGGCTGACGCGTTGGCGCTGTCCGCCTGAAAGCGTCGCTCCACGTTCGCCGACCACCGTCTCGTAGCGGTCCGGCATCTCACAGATGAATTCGTGTGCTCGGGCCAGCCTGGCCGCGGAGCGTACCTGTTCGTCACTTGCGAGCGGGTCACCGACACGGATGTTGTCTGCCACCGATGCTGAGAACAGGAAGGTCTCTTGGAACACCACAGACACCTCGCGCCGCAACTGGTCGAGGCTCAGGTCGCGCACGTCGACACCATCGATGAGGACGGCACCCGACGAGACGTCGTAGAAGCGGGGGATGAGGTGTGCCAGCGTCGACTTGCCTGCCCCTGTGGCGCCGACGATACCGACCGAGGAGCCGCCGGGGATCACCAGGGACACGCCCTCGAGCACAACCGTCCCATCCGCATAGGTGAACGAGACATCCTTGAACTCGATCTCGCCCTGCCCCGGCTCGAGGAACCTCGGCTTGACGGGATCGTCGATCTCTGGCTCTGTCTCGAGAAGCGTGTCGATGCGCGACGCTGCAGCGGCCGACCTCGGGAGGTTGGCGAAGAACCACCCGGTGATCATGAGCGGCAGAACCATCACAGCGAGGTACTGCGTGAACGCCACGAACTCGCCGATCGTGATCGCTTTGTCCACGACACGGATACCGCCAACGGCCAGCACCGCCACGGTCCCGAGCGCAGGGATGATCTCGAACAGCGGCCTGTGGATCGCCCGCTCCCTGGCCATCCCCATCGAAGCGTTGTAGATCACCTGGGCCTTGTCGTCCAGTCTCGCCTGCTGCTGGGCCTCCTGGCCGTAACTCTTGACGACCTCGATCCCCGAGACCGTCTCCTCGACGACATGGGACAGCTCTGAGAGCCTCTGCTGGAGGTCGAACGAGTATCCAACCACCCTGCTCGCGAACCTTCCAGACGTGAAGAGGAGCGCCGGGACCATCAACGAGGCGACCAACCCAAGGACAGGGTCGATGATGATGAGCACAAGCGACACGACGAGGAACATCGCGAGGTTTGCGACCGTGATCGGCAGCATCGCGAGTATCAGCCGGAGCTGAGAGAGGTCGGATGACGCCCTCGCCATCAACTCGCCCGTCGACGTGATGTCGTGGAAGTTGAAAGCCATTCGCTGGATATGGGTGAAGATCCGGTTCCGGATGTCTGCCTCTGCCCTGTAGGACAGCTTGAACCCGAAATATCTGCGCAGGGCGACACCCACCGCTTGAATCGCGCCGGCGACCAGCATCCCGATGAGCAGCGGCCAGATCACCGAAACGTCCGATGTCGACGTCGATCTGTCGATGACGGCACCGACGAGATACGGGATCGTGACGATCATCGCCATCCAGATGAGAGCGCCGAAGATCGACTTCGCTGCTATGGGCCGGTAGTTATTGAGGAGCCTCCCGAGCAGCCCCACCCCGCTGCGGAGATCCTTCAGATTCGATCGCTTCGGTGTCATCGCTCGAAGCGTACCTGCCACTCGACTCGCGCCAGGCATCGAGTGCCGCTGTAACCACTATCGGACCTGCCACGACGGTCACGCCAACGAAATAGAGCAACACGAGGACGATACCGAGTACACCGAACGCTGCTGCTGTCGACCTAGCGTCTGAAGGCAGAAGCGTGAGAGCGAACCACGATCCGGCGATGAGCACCACTTCGACTACCAGAGACACAAGGGCCGTGTGCTGAACCGGTTTCGGCGGGCCGAACCGGTACACGGCCCACAGCAACCCGAACACCCACACCGTCATCAACATACCGAGGAAGACCTGCGCAAGGCCGATAGTCCCGATCCTAAGGCTGTCGGCGACCCCCATCCAGAGGCTCTCGCCGAACAACAGAACCGAATAGCCGATCATCACGGACAACCCGGCGCCGACGGTCACAACGATGCCGACCGCCCGGGCTCTGAGATACCCGCGGTCGTCGTGAACAGCCTGGCTGAGGCGAAGCGACTTCTGGACGGCATACACCGCTCTGGACCCCGACCACAGAGCAACCAGAATCGAGATGATGAGCAAGAAGGATTGCTCCGCTCCAACCGTACCCGAGGAAGTCTCGAGGATGTCAACGAAGAACTCCGCGATCTCGGCCGGAAGCACGGAGTTGATGAGATCGGTCACGCGGGCCGTCGCGGAATCCGAGAACTCGAGAAGCTTCACCGCAGACGCGAACGCGACGCCCAGAGGAACAAGGGCGAACAGGGAGTTGTACGCGATAGCAGCGCCCATGAGCAGCGGATCGCCACGCAGCCACTTCACACGAGTGTCCTCGATGAATATCGTGATGAACCGGATCAGACGTTGCACACGACAAGCGTAGACACCGCACGTATGCCACCCGCTCCGATCATGTCTGAGACCAGAATCTTTCGACAGTACACAGAAAACTGGAATCCCCTTCTACACTCGCAGCGATGCGCAAAATCGCCCTGACCCTTGTTTCGTTCGGCCTGGTTGCGTCAGCGTGCGTTGCCGGCGTCGACAACGTGATCTCTGCTGATCCCGGTGGCTCCACGACGACCACGGCGGGCAACACGCCAGCGACAACGACAGCACCGGCGGATACTCCAGATTCCACGCTCGCCGCAAGCACCACTACGACGCCATCGGACCGCCCGGCCGGTATCGTCACCCCCGAATCGGTGTTCCAACCGTGGGGTGAAGTCAACGGACTCACGATGTTCCGCGGCAACCCGACACGAACGTTCTTCGGGACGGGGCCCGTGCCAGAGACGCCACCCAAGCAGCTATGGCGATACCCGGAACACCCCATGTCGGGCTCATCTCCCGTTGGGCGTGAGGCCAAGGTGTGGTCCGGTACGGGCTGGACAGGACAACCGGTCATCTACGAGCGCTCGGACGGCAAGACCGAGCTGATCTTCGGCGCCTACGACAAGAAGATCCACTTCGTCGATGCCGAAACCGGCCTGGACCTGCGCGAAGGTTTCAACATGGGTGACATCATCAAGGGGAGCGTCACCCTCGACCCCGACGGTTATCCGCTCCTCTACACAGGGTCGAGAGACCCGCGATTCAGGATCCTTGCGCTCGACGGTGAAGAGGTACGAGAGGTGTGGTCCCTCAACGCCAGGTCGGTCGAGGGGATTTGGAACGACGACTGGGACTCCAATCCCGTCGTCATCGATGACATGCTCTATGAGGGCGGCGAGAACGCCTGGTGGTACGCGATCAAGCTCAACCGTGGCTACGACGAGAACGGCAAGGTCACGGTTGACCCCGAGGTCGTCTACAAGACGAAAGCATGGTCTGACGAGCTGCTCAAAGAACTTGGACGCGACCAGTCTGTGGAGAACTCCACGGTCATCTTCGAACAGAAGGCGTATTTCACCAACAGCGCAGGACGCATCCAGGGCATCGACCTGACCGACATTGAGAACGGAAACGCCGAGGTGTTCTTCGATTTCTGGGCCGGAGACGACACCGATGCCACGATGTCCATCGACACCGAGGGGTTCCTCTACGTCGTGTCGCACGCCGACCACGAAGGGGACAGCAACCTCTCTGCCCGCCGTGTCCGCGAGATCGGCTCCCTGATGAAACTCGACACGTCGATCCCTGCGACCGACCTCCAGAGCACAGCGCCCATCGTGTGGAGCCTCGAGATTCCGGCCGCACGGGGCCAGAGCACCGGCGCATGGGCGACGCCTGCCCTGCACCCTGATGGCATCATATTCGTCGCCACAGACAGCGGAGAATTGCTCGCGGTCGACACAGACACGGGTGAGCAGATCTGGGAGGACGACATCGGCGTCAACGCCTGGTCGTCCCCTGTGATCGCCGACGACAAACTCGTGATCGCGGTCAACTGCTTCACCGATGACAAGGGGATCCGTGCGTACGACCTCACAGACCCGCGTAACCCTGTCGAGATGTGGACCATCCCCGCATCTGACGGATGCATCGAATCGACCCCCGCCGTGTGGAACGGGAACATCTACGTCGGTTCTCGCGACGGCTACTTCTACGCTTTCGGGGAGTGAACGGCCTGAGACGAAGGTGACATCGTGCTCCGAAAAGTCTTTGCAACCGTAGCGTTCATCGCTGGAGGCAGCGCCTCACTTGGTACGATCGGGGCGTTCTTCGGTGGGTTCTGGTGGGGACTCGATCTCGTAGCGAACTATCGCTGGCAGTGGATGTGGCTTGCTCTTGGGGCGTCGATCGTGTACGCCCTGTCGGGAAGAGGTTTCTTCACCGCTGTCTTCCTGGCTGCGGCGGCTGTCAACATGTGGCTCATCCTGCCTGTATGGATCGGCAGCCAACCATCCGCAACCGGTGAGAACGTCGCGCGCGTCGTCCACATAGACGTCTCGGGCACGGTCGGCGACATGGCCGCTGTAACACAGTGGCTCCTCGATACAGATGCCGACCTTCTCCTCATCGCGGGCATCACCTCGGACCAGGTGCCATCGATAGCACTCTCGGATTCACCGTACACGCTCCTGTCCGGGCCCGGTGCTGAGACCGGCGTTGCCATCTACGGCAGGGATAGGTGGACACTGGACGTGACACTCAGCGAGGATGGCCAACGGGTACAACGCGTCACGGTCCCCACCGGCGCCGGCGTGGTGGACGTCGTGACGGCGTGGGGCACGATGGGCACGTCACAGTCGGCATCAGACGCTGTTACCCAGAGGTTCGCCACGGTGAGCGATGTGGTCAAGGCTTCTTCCAATCCGGTCGCGGTCGTCGGCAACCTCGGTGCCACGAAATGGACGAAGACGTCGAGGAACCTGATGGACGCCACCAGGCTGCGCGACGCTACCGAAGGGTCTGGATACCTGTCGACCTGGCCGCTATCGAACCTTCCGGTCGCCGGCCGCTGGATCGGCATCCCCATCGACGTCGTCTACATGGAACCAGAGCTGACACCACTCGCGGTCATCGTCGGCCCCGACATCGGCGCCGAACACCTCCCCCTAACGATCGACATCAGCCCCGTAGACAGCTAACAGATGCCAGAGTGAGTCGTTCTCCGAAAGCAGACGTCCCCCTTTCAGGATCCGTCGCTTTACGCGGTGGCGCGGTGGCAGATGTCCCGGTGAGGGGTCGTGGCC
>CAYUJA010000046.1:0-10628 GCA_964444875.1 uncultured Acidimicrobiaceae bacterium
ACGATCTTGTTCACGAGGGCTCCGTCGAGGGATTCGCCCGAGCGCATGACGGCACCGATCACCTTGCCGGCCGGGGTGTCTGCGTCGGCCCCGAGGTCAGCGATGGTCGCCGACACCAGTGCCCTCGTCGCGGCCTCGTCGAGGGTTGTGGGCAGGAACTTGTCGAGGTAGTCGATCTCGAACGTCAACATGGCTGCCTGGTCTGCACCCCGCTCACCGAGCGCCTCGTATTCGGCGCGCGACTTGCTGATCCGCTTCACGTACGTTGCGATGGTCTTGACGTAGAGGTCGTCATCGACGTCTCCTGAGAACCCCGGGGCAGCCTTCGCCGTGGCGACCTCCGCCTGGATCGATCGGACCGCGTTGAGTGTTGCCTTGTCCTTGGAGCGCATTGCGTCCAACTGGTCCTGTTTCAGCTGTTCCTGGAGTGACATGGAGGCTCCTGAGAGAGATTCATCGGATATACAACGGTACTTGTGCGACGGATTGCCGAAGAAACTCGATGATTCCAGGGCATGAAGGAGCCTGGTTTACTAGACTTCGCAACGCCGTTGGCAAAGAACCGTTTGACAACGGTACTTCCTTTGTGAAACCATTCACATTTGGAACAACATAACTTCGCCCCCCGAAGCACCACCCTAGAGAATCAAGGAGACAGCAGCGTGCTCACCCTCACCGATTGGCGAGAGCTCTCGGCTTGCCGTGATTCCGACCCGGACATCTTCTTCCCGGTCGGCACTACCGGACCAGCCGTAGACATGATCGAGAAGGCAACAACCATCTGTACGGTGTGCACCGTGCAGGAAGAATGCCTCCTCTACGCACTCGAAACGAATCAGGAAGCCGGAGTCTGGGGTGGGCTTCCCGAGGACGACCGCAGGCGTTACCGCAAACGCTGGCTCGCAGAACGCCGGCGTCAGCGCCAAGCAAGCTGAAGAAAGTTCACAGTTTTCAGTTCACAGTGATCAGTAGGAAAAGGACCGGTTCCCGGTCCTTTTCCTCGTTCACCAGCCGTTCTGACTGTGAACTGTCAACTGAGAACTGAAGACTTCTGCTCTACTCCGATCTGAAGCCTACGCCGCGCTGCTCAGGCTCTTCGAGTTCGATGAACGCTATCGAGGCCACGGATACTCCGAAGCGATGTCCTCGAACGTCTCTGATCCACAAAACGGATGCCTTGTCTGCGATCGCCTTCTCGTAGTCCTGGCTGACTACGATCGGGTCATCGACCTGGATTTCAAGTTCGCGGGCAGCGGATACGCCGATCCGAACGGTGCGATGGTCGTTCATGTGATCCTTTCTTGATCTTCGTGACGTCACGAGATGACGAGTTCAGGGTGGGTACGCAGGCGTGGGCCGGTCGCCAGCAACTTGTCGGCGACTGCGTCGAAAGCTCGCGCGGCCTCACCGTCGGGTTCCACGACCGCTATCGGCAGTCCCTCGTCCGCGCCTTCGCGAACAGCAACGACAAGCGGCACGGTCCCGAGAAGCGGCACGCCGAGTTCGGCTGCGAGGCGCTCTCCACCTCCCGATCCGAAGATCTCGTATCTCTTGCCGTCGTCGCCGGTGAACCACGACATGTTCTCGATGACGCCGACCACGTCCTGGTTGACCTTCTCCGCCATGAGGCCCGCACGTACCGCGACACGCTGTGCTGTCGGCTGTGGCGTAGTGACGATGAGGATCTCAGCTCGTGGGAGGTACTGCGAGATCGAGATGGCTACGTCACCGGTCCCCGGGGGCATGTCGATCAGGAGATAGTCGAGGTCACCCCAGTGCACGTCGACGAGGAACTGTTCGAGCGCCTTGTGAAGCATCGGTCCGCGCCACACAACGGCCTGGTCGGTTTGTACGAAGAAGTCCATCGAGATAACCGCAACTCCGTGGGCACGAGGGGGAAGAAGGATGTCCTCGAGAACCGATGGGGTGCGATCTACGCCCATCATCTTGGGGATGGAAAAACCCCAGACGTCGGCATCGATGATGCCGACGCTCTTCCCCTTTTGCGTCAGGGCTACGGCGAGGTTCACCGTGACGGACGACTTGCCGACTCCGCCCTTGCCTGACGCGATGCCGATGATCCTCGTGCCCGAGCCTGGTTCCGCGATGCGGACATCACGCGATGCGGGGTCGGGGCCACGGAGGCTCGCTGCGAGTGCGGCGCTCTCTTCTCCCAACATCGCGGTGAACGACACGTCGACGGTGTCGATGCCGTCGATAGCCGAGAGCGCCTCGGTGACGGCATGGCCCAGATCGTCCACGAGGGGGCTTCCAGGCACGGCGAGCGCCACGACGACGCGTGCCGTCGAGCCATCGACGTCAACCGCCTTGACGGCACCGATATCACCCAGCGAACGCAGGATCTCGGGATCCATAACCTCTTCGAGCGCACTGCGCACCACTGAAACATCTACCACGGGGACTCCTATCGCGATCTCAGCGCGAGGCTAGCGAGACCACACAGTCAATCCTCCGTCATGGACACCCGACCAGGTGTCCCGCCAGCTATCATCGTGGAAAGGAGGGTCGCAATGCCCGGAACGGATTTCGAGTCTCAGATAGAAGAGATCACCGGTGCCCTCGGGGACGCCACACGACGGGGCATCTACATCATGGTGCGCGAATCGCACGACCCCATCACGGCAAGCCAGATATCAGAGTCGTTCCAGATCCATCCCAACGTTGCACGCCACCACCTCGACAAACTGCTCGGCGATGGTTTCATCCGGCTGTCGACGACTCCCGTCGAGACACCAACGGCGGGCAGGCCTGCCAAACGCTACGAGGTGACCGACAAGTCCGTGTCCGTCCAGTACTCCGCACACAAGTACGACAGACTCGCCGACCTCCTTGCACGCGTCATCGACGAACTCGACGACGGGCGGGCGGCCGCGGTCGCCCACGGCGTTGGGCGGGACTACGGCAGGGAACTCGGCGCCGAGATCGGGTTGCCGGACGAAGAAGGCTTCGAGATGGCAGCGCTCGCAGTTGCGAGATCGATGATGGGAAGCGGCCTCGGCGCATCGACGGTGCCATCGGAGAACAGGATCATCGCGCAGTTCTGCCCGCTGTGTGACACGGGACAGAACCAGCCAGAGGTCGTGAGACAGATCGACCAGGGCATCGTGCAGGGGCTTCTCGAAGCCGCAGCAGAACGACCTGTCGAACTCGAACTCGGCCACGTGACGTCGGACTGACCGGTGGCGTGGATCGACACTATCCGTGAGGACGAATGGGAGGGAGACCTTGCGGACCTCTACGGCGCCGTGGTCGACCGGGCCCATGACAGGGTCGACAACGTCATCCAGGTCCACTCCCTCGACTCCCGAGGCCTCGCCGCCCACCAGGCGGTCTACGCGAGTGCGATGGCCGGGACCGCAACGCTGCGCAAGGTCGAGCGTGAACTGATCGCCATCGTCGTCAGCCAGATCAACGACTGCCACTACTGACTCACCCACCACCGCCGCGGTCTTCGGCGCCTCCTCAGGGACGATGACCTCCTCGCAGCGATCGAGAACGATTGGCGCACCGCAGATCTCTCCGACAAGCGCGCCGCGATGCTGGCCTACGCCGAGAAGCTCACCCTCACACCTTCCGAGATGACCGCGTCCGACGTCGAGATGTTGCGTGCCGCCGGCTTCTCCGACCACGACATCCTCGACATCGCCACCGTCACCGCCTACTACGCCTACGTCAACCGCATCGCCGACGGCCTCGGTGTGCAACTCGAGACCTGGGGCGAGGCATAGACCGCCCCCCAACGAATCCGGCGAGGAGCAAAGTCCGGCGTCGCTCTCTTCTAGCCATCCCCCTTTCAAGGGGGATAAGCGACGAGCTCTGCGAGGAGCTAGGGGGATCAACCATACGGCCCAAGCTCTCGCGGCTGCGCGTTATCCCCCTGGCTCGCAAGCTCGCCCGTCCCCCTTGAAAGGGGGACTGCTGCCATCGGGACTACGTCCCTCTGCTGTCCCTCACGGCAGGGGGACGGCTGAACCTCAGCTGTCCTTCGCCATTTCGCGGAGGACCATGTGGAGGATGCCTCCGTGGCGGAGGTAGTCGACCTCGATGGGGGTGTCGCACCGTGCAATGGCAGTGAACTCGACCGCCGTGCCATCGGCCTTCGTCGCAGTCACCGCGACCTCCTGGCGGGGCACGAGCGAATCGTCGACGGCGATGTCGAAGACCTCGGTGCCGTCGAGGCCAAGCGAGTCCGCCGTCTGCCCACCGGAGTACGTGAGGGGCAGCACGCCCATCATCACCAGGTTGGAGCGGTGGATCCGCTCGTAGCTCTCTGCGATCACTGCCTTGACCCCGAGGAGGAACGTGCCCTTGGCCGCCCAGTCCCTCGACGAACCCATGCCGTAGTCCTTGCCTGCGAGCACGACCAGTGGGATGCCGGCTTCTTTGTAGCTCAGGCTGGCGTCGTAGACGCTCTTGACCTCGCCATCGGTGAAGTCGAACGTCCAGCCGCCTTCGGTCCCTGGAGCCAACTGGTTCCGAACACGGATATTCGCGAACGTACCACGGGTCATCACCCGGTCGTTGCCCCTGCGTGACCCGTACGAGTTGAAGAGGCGGATCGGAACGCCGGCCTCGGTGAGGAACTTGCCGGCAGGGGTGTTCGAACCGATCGCTCCAGCGGGAGAGATGTGGTCGGTGGTGACAGAGTCACCGAGCTTCAACAGCGTCCTGGCCCCCACGATCGGCGTCACTGGTGTCGGATCAGGACCGAGATCCAGGAAGAACGGCGGCTCCTGGACGTAGGTCGATGCCTCGTCCCACTCATAGAGCGCTCCCCCGGCCGTCTCGATGTCACGCCACTCGGCAGAACCGTCGAAGACAGACCCGTACTCCTTCGTGAACTGGTCGGTAGACACCGAGTCAGCGATGGTCGAGAGGATCTCCTCCTGACTTGGCCAGATGTCGGCAAGGTACACGTCGTTTCCGTCGCGGTCGGTACCGAGCGGATCACTGGTCAGGTCGATGTCGACGGTGCCCGCGATCGCATAGGCCACGACGAGTGGGGGGCTTGCGAGGTAGTTGGCGCGCACGTCGGGAGAGATGCGCCCTTCGAAGTTCCTGTTGCCGGACAGCACCGAGGTCGCAACGATGTCGTTCTCACGGATCGCTTCGCTGATCGTTTCGGGAAGCGGGCCCGAGTTCCCGATGCACGTCGTGCACCCGTAACCGACGTTGTAGAACCCGACGGCCTCGAGATCTTCGATCAGCCCGGATGCGCTCAGGTAGTCGGTCACTACCTTCGATCCTGGTGCAAGGGACGTCTTGACCCACGGCTTCCGATTCAGGCCGAGTTTCCGTGCCCTCTGTGCGACGAGGCCGGCGCCGATCATCACCTCGGGGTTGGACGTGTTCGTGCAACTGGTGATAGCGGCGATGACCACGTCACCGTCGGTGAGGTCGAACGTCTCACCGTCGCTGACGACACCAGGGGCGGTGGCTCCAGCCCCACCGTTCGGCCGGAGCTGACCATCGAGGTCGACGTGCCATTGCTGCTTCATGGCACCGAGTTCGATGCGGTCCTGTGGACGCTTCGGGCCGGCGAGTGACGGGACAACCGAGCCCATATCGAGCTCGAGGCTCGAGCTGTAGGTGATCTCATGGCTCTCATCACGCCACATCCCCTGGAGCTTGCAGTACTGCTCCACGGTCTGGATCAGAGCCTCATCACGACCCGAAAGCCTGAGATAGTCGAGCGTGCGGTCATCGACGGGGAAGAACCCGACGGTCGCACCGTACTCCGGGGCCATGTTCGCAAGCGTTGCACGGTTGGCAACCGGCATATCGGCCAGCCCCGGCCCGTAGAACTCGACGAACTTCCCTACGACGCCGTGGGCCCTGAGCATCTCTGTGACGCGCAGCACGAGGTCCGTTGCCGTCGAACCATCGGGCAGAGCACCCGTGAGCTTGAACCCGACAACCTCGGGGAGCAGCATGTAGATCGGCTGGCCGACCATCACGGCTTCGGCCTCGATGCCCCCAACACCCCAGCCGACGACGCCGAGACCGTTGATCATCGTCGTGTGCGAGTCCGTGCCGACAAGCGAGTCTGGGTACAGGACACCGTTGGCATCCCAGACGACCTTGGCAAGGTACTCCAGGTTCACCTGGTGGACGATGCCGGTCGCTGGAGGGACAACGGAGAAGTTGTCGAACGCCGACTTGCCCCACTTGAGGAACTCGTAGCGCTCCTGGTTGCGCTCGAACTCGAACACCGAGTTGATCTGGAGGGCGTCACGGGAATTGAAGGCATCCACCTGGACGGAGTGGTCGATCACGAGGTCGGCCTGCACCTGCGGGTTCACCTTTGCGGCAGCGGACTCGTCACCGGTCATACGCACGATCGCTGCTCGCATCGCTGCAAGGTCAACGACCGCGGGAACTCCGGTGAAGTCCTGGAGCACGACACGGGCAGGTTTGTACGCGATCTCGTCCGTACCGACCTTCGATGCGTCGTATTGGGCGAGCACGCGGACATCCTCGTCTCGCACGACGCGGCCGTCGTGGTTCCTCAGGACCGATTCGAGCAGCACCTTGATCGAGTAGGGCAGCGAATCGATATCGCCCATGTCTCGAAGGGCATCGAGGCGGTAGACGACTCGCTCACCGAGGGGGGTGTCGATTACGGAGCGGGCGGAGAAGGGATCGTGGCTCATAGTGGCCTCTCCAGACGTGGTCGGGACGTTCGTACAGTCTCAGCATGCAAGAGTAGGGGCACGATGTGCACGAGTTCCTCGGTCAAGAGACTTCGATATTCACCAACGCAATACAGATGTCAGATGTTTCGATATCAGGGACATCCCGGGACCCATGAGCGAAAAAATCGGGATTGTTGCCGACGCTCCAACGCTGGATTCGACGCCCGTTCCCGCCGGCGGCACCATGTATAGCGCCAAACTGGGGCCGTAATCGTGACGATGGTCTACCGTAACGAGATGCACACGAAGCGGTTCGCTCTCATCACCACCGCTGTGCTCGCGTTCGCCCTGGTAGCAAGTGCCTGCTCGTCGAGTGAAGCGAACACCGTATATACGGCCGGTCCCCAGGATGCTGAACTCGCGCCACAGTTCAGCGTTCCTATCCTGTCCGGCGGCGAGTTCTCACTCGCCGAACATCAGGCGACCGACGGCAGGCCGCTGTTCTTGAACCTCTGGGCGTCATGGTGCTTCCCGTGCCGCGAGGAGATGCCGGCGCTCGAGGCTGCCTCCAAGACGTTCACCGACATCATGTTCATCGGCGTCTCGATCCAGGACAACAGGGCCGATGCCGAGGCGTTCGCCAAGGAGATCGGGGTGACCTATACGATCGGGTTCGACATAGACGACTCGGTTGACATCGACTACATGCCCCTCGGCATCCCCGCTTCCTACATCATCTCTTCTGATGGGATCATCCTCGAACGCATCTTCGGAAAGGTGACCGAGGAGGACATCGCAGAGAAGTTCGCCAAGTACTTCGGGTAGGACAGAGGCCAGACACCAGATTCCAGACACCAGAATGCCCGTCTAGCTATCTGATCATCTGATTGTCCGCTCGTCCACGAGCGTGTCCGGCGCAGCCGTCTCCGCGAGCGCAGCGAGCCTACAACCGGCCCGCCAGGGTCGGTCTACAGCCGAGGCCCCCCAGGGCCGAGGCATACAGCGAGGCCGCCAGGCCGAGCCTACAGCCGAGGCCCCCCAGGGCCGAGGCATACAGCGAGGCCCCCCGGGGCCGAGCTAGCGGCCCGTCCATTCGGGGTCCCGACGCTCGAGGAAGGCGGACACGCCCTCTCGTGCATCGTCCGTGAACGAGACGGCGGTGAGGCCTATGTGGAGGTTGTCGAGGGCGGTATCGGGATCCATGGACGCGGTGGCGTAGAACGAACGCTTCCCGAGGGCCATCGCCGCGGCGGGCATCCCTTTGAGTCTGTCGACGATGTCGCTCACGGCAGCGTCGAGGTCACCGGCAGGCACACTCGAAGTCGCTATCCCGATCTCAGCCGCTCGCTCCCCCGTGATCACAGCGCCGGTCATCATCATCCACATGAGCGTCTTGCGGGGTACGAGCGGAAACAGCACCGCAGAGATCATCATCGGCCAGAGGCCAAGCCCGATCTCCGGGGTGCCAAGCTTTGCCTCATCGACAACGATCGTGATATCACACGCTGCCGCCACACCGAATCCACCACCGAGCGCCGCGCCGTTGATACGCCCGACGATCGGCTTGGGCAGCGAGGCCATCACCCGGAATAGATCGGCGAGTTCTCCCCTGGCCCCGTGGCCGGGGAGGGGAGAGTCGACGAAACCAGACGCGAGGTCGCCACCGGCAGAGAACGCCCTGTCACCTGCACCGGTGATCACCACCACAGACACCGCCTCGTCGTCACCTGAGCGGACGACCGCGTCCTTGAGTTGCTTCATCACCTCGTTCGACAGCGGATTCCTCCGCTCGGGGTCGTTGATCGTGATCGTCGCGACACCGTCTTGCACCAGATACTCGATCACAGCCCCTCCATACTTCGACTACGAGAAACACTAACCACTTACATGCCGTCGGACGCATCTGCCCTCGCTACAGTGACGGTATGCAGTGGATTCTGCTCGTATTCGTCATCGCCATCATCCTCGGCGCCCTGCGCGGAGGCAATCTTCGGAACCTCGCTGGTGTCCGGGTCACGCTGTGGTGGTTACTGCTTCTCGGCTTCTTGATCCTTGCGGTAGCGAACCTCCTGCCAACGGACCAACACAAACTTGCCGTTGCACTGATCCTCATCTCGTACCTTCCGCTGCTCCTGTTCGTCCTCCTCAACAGGAACCTCAGCGGCATCTGGATCGCCGGGATCGGCATCTTGATGAACTTCACGGTCATCGTTGCCAACGCCGGGATGCCCGTCCTCAAAGAGGCTGCCCAGATCTCAAGCGGCTCGAGCGCCAATCTTGCGCTCGGAGCCAAGCACGTGATCCTGACGACAGAAACAACACTGCCGTTCCTCGCCGACGTGCTGCCGCTGCCAGGCGCCGTGCTCTCGCTCGGAGATGTATTCCTCGCCATCGGCATCGGCGTGTTCATCGAGTATCAGATGCGCCAACCGCCGACACTGTTCGCGCACGGCGCGTCCGGCACCCCGGGTTCAGCAGTCGAAACGGAGCGTTGACCACACCGCCGCACCATCAGACAGGTCCACACGACACACACAAGGACACACCCCAGATGAAACGCCCCGATCGTCCCTCCGAAGCCCACCTGTCGACGAACCCACGGCAGGCAACCGATGCGATCGTTGTATCACCCCACCACCTGGCGTCCCAGGCAGGCATCGACATCATCGATGCCGGCGGAAACGCCGTGGATGCTGCGATCGCCGTCGATGCCGTCCTCGGCGTCGTTGCCCCAGACACGTGTGGTCCGGGCGGGGACCTCTTTGCGTTGATCCATGAGCCAGGGATGGGGACACCGGTGACGCTCAACGCATCAGGCCGCGCAGGGTCGGGGATCACCGCAGACGACATGCGCGATCAGGGGTTCGGAGAGATACCGTACCGCAGCCCCTGGTCGATCACCGTGCCGGGATGCGTCGATGGTTGGGAAGCCCTGGTTGAACGGTTCGGCGTCCTTCCACTGTCGGCCTCACTTGGGCCCGCTATCACGATCGCACGCCACGGTTTCCCTGTTTCGTTCGAACTGGCGTCGTCACTCCAATCGCTGACCGACATGATCAGTTCTCAACGCTCTGCTGGATCCATGTACCCCAACGGCCAACCGGCCCCGTACGGGTCGTCCATCACACGCCCCGACCTCGCGGACACGCTCGAAGCGATCGCGGACTCAGGGCGCGATGCCTTCTATCTGGGCGCTCCTGGTGCGGGTATCACCGAGACAACCAACGGAGCCGTCACACCGGACGACCTCTCAGCCGTCCAGAGTGACTGGGTCGAGCCGGTATCTATGGAGATCTTCGATAGGACCGCATGGACGGTCGGACCGAACACCCAGGGCTACATCACCCTGGCGACACTGTGGATATTCGAGCAACTCGACCCACCGGACGACCCGAACGACCCGATGTTCCATCACCTGCTGATCGAGGCCTACCGGTCCGTCGCCTGGGAGCGGTCGATGTACGTGTCAGACCCACAAAGCGCACCCCTGTCGTCAGATGAACTGCTCGACACGGATCGTCTCGCACGGCGGGCGGCGACAATCGACCGCTCGCAGGCGGGCCGGTGGCCGATGCCGGTACCGTCACTCGGCGGGACCGCCTACATGACGGTCAAGGACCGCAACGGGATGGGGGTCTCGTTCATCCAGTCGAACTACGCCGGCATCGGATCGGGGCTATCGGCGGGTTCGACCGGAGTGTTCCTCCACAACCGGGGGGCAGGCTTCAACCTCATCCAGGGTCACCCGAACGAATACACACCGCACCGCAGGCCGCTGCACACCCTGGCACCGACCCTGTGGACGAGCGAAGGTGCCCTCGACCTGCTCCTGGGTACACGCGGCGGTGACCAGCAGCCCCAGTTCCTCGCCCAGTACGCTGCCCACCACTTCCGGGCAGGCCTATGCACGGACGACTCCCAGATGGCACCGCGCTGGTACATGGACCAGCCCGAGCCTGGAACCGACAGTGC
>CAYUJA010000047.1:0-10551 GCA_964444875.1 uncultured Acidimicrobiaceae bacterium
ACAGACAGGCTTTCGCCTATCCGCTGATCCTCCAAGTACCAAGTACCAGGGACCAAGTACTCTCTCCCTCATGGATGCAACACAACGCTGGGAGACAGAAGCGCTCCGTTCCGGGTCTCTGTCCCGCAAGACACCTCCCGAACCCGAGGACACCGAGCAGAAGCCATCGACACCCGAGCCACACGACTCTGATCGCGACTGGGTCACGCTGAAAGAGGCTGAGGCTGCGACGGGTATCCCCGTGAACACCCTGCGCAAGTGGGCTCGAAAGTCAGCAGTCCCGTCGTATCTCGAATCAGACGGCGATATGTCCCTGCGCATGGTGGACCTCGATGCCGTGATCGCACACGCCCACGACCTCGGCCGCGACACCGTGCCCGTCAAAGATCAAGATGAGCAGGACGATCAAGACGATCAGGACGAATCGCCTGGGGATGCTGCGGCGCCAGAGGGCACGCTGATCGTGCCGCTCGATGCGTGGAACAGGATGCTCAACCAACTCGGCAACCTCCACGAGGCCGGCCAGCAACTCGCCGAAGCACGCGAGCGTGCAGCCAAGGCCGAGACCGAAGCCAAGTTCCTGCGCGAACGCCTGGCTGAGATGAGGGCAGAGAGCACAGAGGACAGAACTCAGAGCACAGAACACAGAACACAGAGCACAGACGCTTCTGGCGTCCCCCTTTCAAGGGGGACAAGCGACGAGCCCCGCGAGGAGCTAGGGGGCTCGAAGACTCGCCTACCCCCCTCGCTCGAAGACTCGCTTGTCCCCCCTAAAGGGGGGACGCTAGACAGCCCCTCGCTCGAAGACTCGCCAGAAAAGCCCACGACCAGCTACTGGAGGTATCTCACCTTCGGCTGGCGGGACCGCAAGAAACGGTCCTCGAAGAAACGTCCCTAGGACGGCTCTGGCTGCGGGCTGTCGGCTGTGGGCCGTCGACTGCCTGAGGCCATCTTGTAGCCCCACCACAGCAACAGGATGCCGATGGTGAGCGTGAGCGACAGGGCCGCAGATTCACCGAGCGCCGTGAGCGAACCACCGGTCGCCGGAACGAGTACCCCGGCCACGATGAGCAGGTTCCCGTAGGCGAGGCGTCGCATCGATTTCCACGACCTCACCACGGTCACGAGCGCAAGACCGATGATGATCAAAGAACCGACCGCTCCCGAGATCGCCGCGAACAAGCGCGGTCCGGGGAGGGTGAGTGCCTCGAGGGCGAAGGTGAAGTCGAACGCGCTGCTCCCTTCAGGAACGCCTGACGCCGGCAGGGCTTCGGCGAAGGGTGCGAGAAACGTTGCGAAGAACCCGAACACGAGCCACAACGCCGTGATGTTCATGGCCCACCTCCCCCACTTTGCGGAATGGAGCGCGATGGACCCCGCTGCAAGCAACGCGATGTTCGCGATCGCTCCGAGAAAGTAGAACGAACGAAAGCTGAACGAGGTCCATCCGAGCCCGAGGCCGATGGCCAACGACCAGGTAGCAAGGGCGTACGCCCCGAAGGCAATAGCCCAGATCTCGGCATGGAGTCGCCTGCTTTTTCGCCAGGAACGCAGCAGTTCGAACGCGAGCCACGTCGCGACCGAAGCGCCGATAATCGAAAGGAGAACGTCCATTTCGCGATGGTACCGTCGCAAGTGGCGGTCGTCGGTCCTCAGCAGCGATAAGGTTCCCGTCGATGCCCGACACCGCTTTCACCACATCACAGATCGGCCACGCATACGGCTCGGTCGTTGCGTTGCATTCGCTCGATATCTCCGTACCACGGGGCAGAACAGGGCTGGTCGGGGCGAACGGTGCTGGTAAATCGACGCTCATCAAGATCCTCCTCGGGATCCTCACCCCCACCACGGGCACCGCCACAGTGCTCGGCATGGATACGCGGAACGAGTCGATCGACATCCGCAGCATCGTCGGGTACATGCCCGAAGGTGCATGCCTCCCCCTCGACCAGACGGCAGCCGACTTCCTCATCTACGCAGCGGGGACCGCAGGCCTCCCACGCCAGGCCGCACGCCAGCGGGCATCCGACGTCCTGACGCTCGTCGGACTCAACGAGGAGCGGTTCCGGTACCTCGGGGACTTCTCAACAGGTATGAAGCAGCGGGCGAAACTCGCCCAGGCGATCGTCCACGACCCGAAACTCGTTTTCCTCGATGAGCCGACCTCCGGACTCGACCCGAGCGGCCGGGAGGAGATGCTCGACCTCATCGCCCGCCTCGGCACCTTCGGCATCGACGTGATCGTCTCGTCCCATGTGCTGCGAGACATCGAGCGGACCTGTGACTATGTGGTGATGCTCGACGAGGGAACGCTGCTCCACTCCGGGCCGCTACGTCCCGACGATGACACCGACGTCATACGGATCGAACTCATCGAAGGAGCCGACCGTATGGAAGAGGAACTGCGCGCTGCAGGAGCCGAGGTCTCCACTGACGGAACCCGCATGGCGGTCACGTACGGCGACGGGGACGTGTTCGACCTCGTACGGGACACCGCGGCACGCTGCGGTGCGTCGCTGATGAGCCTGGGCGCATCCGGTTCATCTCTCGAAGACAAATTCCTCGAGCAAGGATCCAGACGATGACAACCGACCACGGTGCCGTCTACGACCTCGGCTACGAGCCCTACGACGGGGAACGCCACGGCCGTAGGGGCGCACGGATCACGGTCTGGGCCGACGGGACCAGACGCGTCCTCGGGATCAGACGCAAGGCCAGGCGCAAGATCTTGCCATGGATCCTGGTTGCCATGGCACTCATCCCCGCCATCGTCTCGGTCGGTCTCGCGTTCGTCATCCCCGCGGACCTCGCAGGCGACTTCCAGCTTGTCGGGTCGAACGCCGGTTTCTTCCAGCTCGGCGGCACCATCACGATGCTCTTCACCGCACTCGCCGCGCCCGAGTTGCTGATACCGGATCGCAGGGACGGAGTGCTTTCGATGCTCTCGTCGCGTCCGCTGACATCGAACGACTACCTCGCCGCGAGGTTCCTCGGTGCGCTCACCGTGGTCGGGGGTTTCCTGCTGCTCCCCCAGGTGCTCCTGTTCGTAGGCCAGGCAGGCACAGACCCTGATGGGCTCATCCAGGGGTTCATCAACGCCGCACCAACGGTGCCGAAGATCCTCGCTGCGGCAGTGATCTATGCCCTTGCGTACGTTCCGCTGGGTTTCATGATCGCGACCCTGGTGAAGCGCAAAGCCATCGCTGCGGGCGTGTACCTCGCCACCATCATCGGCCTGACGGCGTTCGCCGAGGCGATCGTGAGGAACTCTGTCGCACCAGGCGGCCGCTGGGTCGCTCTGCTCGCACCGATCAACACCGCCGACGCCGCCAACCACTGGGTGTTCGGGACGGTGAACAACGACTCTCTGCTCGCCATTGCGGATATCCACCCTGCGGTGGGCCTTGGTGCGCTGACCATCGTCGGGGTGGCAGCCACGATCGTATCGGTGAAGCGATACCGGGGGTTGATGTGACCGTCGACCCCGCGTTCGTGGACGACCCCACCATCGAGGTCGACGGCGTGTCCAAGTGGTTCGGGCAGAAGGTCGCGGTTTCCGGGTTGTCGTGTTCCTTCGGCCCTGGAGTCACCGGCCTGCTCGGCCCCAACGGAGCAGGCAAGACGACCCTGTTCCGCATGATCTCGGGGCTCACGTCGGTATCGAACGGGAAGATCACGGTACTCGGCAAGAACCCGCGCACCGACAACTCGGTGTTCTCCTCCGTTGCCCTGGTCCCCGACGAGGACGCCGTGTACTCCGAACTCACCGGCAGACAGTTCGTGCGCTATAGCGCTGCGCTGTCGAACGTCGGGGACAGGGACAAACCGGAGGATGCACTGAACATCGTCGATATGGCCGATGCCGCGGACAGGGCGATCGCTGGATACTCCAAAGGCATGCGCCAGAGGATCAAGGTCGCAGCCGCCATCGTCACAGACCCCGACATCCTCATCCTCGACGAACCGCTCAACGGAACGGATCCCGTCCAGCGGGCACACCTCATCGAACTCTTCGAGGGGTTCGGGGCAGCAGGTAAGACGGTAATCGTGTCATCGCACGTGCTCGAAGAGGTGGAGCGGGTCTCTGAGCGGGTCGTCGCCATCGTCGACGGGCGTCTCGCTGCAGCGGGATCCGTCGAAGCGATCAGGGCAGCCATGCACGACATCCCGTACGTCGTGGCCATCTCCACAGACGCTCCCCGTGCTCTCGGGGCGGCGCTGTTCGACTCTCCCGCAGCGGTGAGTGTCACCATCACCGACGACGGCATCTCTGTGTCCACGGCTGACATCAAGACGCTCGGGATGGAGACACCCAGGGTCGCGTCTCGCATCGGGGCCAGGATCACAGGGTTCCGGCCCCAGGATCAATCCCTCGAGTCTGTCTTCCGCTACCTGGTGGAGGGACGATGAGGCCACTGTCCGCGCTCATGGTGATGTCGCTGCGCCAGTCCCTGCCCGTACGCAGGACGATCGCGCTCGTGCTCATCCAGTTGATCCCTGCGCTCGTCTACTTCCTGTCCGTCCAGAACCGAACGTCCGACGCTGCAATGGACTCGTTCGTGACCGTGGGCGCAACGATGCTGCTGGGGTTGGCCGTCCCTGTGGTATCGATCGTGATCGGCGCCGGCGCCCTCGGCTCGGAACGACGCGATGAAACGCTCAGCTTCGTGGCACTCCGTCCGATCCCCAGGGCAACCCTTGCCGCGATCAAGACGGCCGCCGCGATCATCGCAAGCACCGCGATCGGACTCATCGGTGCGCTGGCGATCGGCGGTTTGCACGTCAGCCAGTACGGGGACACAAGCCTGATCGGCGCAATGGCCTACGCGGTGTTCATCGCGTCGGCGATCTACACGTCGATCCTCGTTCCGCTCGGGTTCCTGACCGACAGGGCCGTGCTGATCGCCCTGGTGTACCTGTTCGTCTTCGAGGGCGGTGTCATCTCCGCTCTGCCGTCGCTCGCAACCCTCTCTCCATGGCGGATCGGCCTCGCCGGCTTCGGTGGTGTCATCGGGGATGCGCCCCGGATCGTACACGACCTCACCGGCTCGCTGGAACCGTCCGCGATCATCCCGCTGGCGACGGTGGTCGGGGTGTTCGTGGTCTCGATCGCTCTCACGTCGCTGATGCTGCGCCGACGCGACCTCGCATGACCGGAGGCACAGGTGCGGCCGTGGTGAGCGGTACCGTGTCGGCATGAAACCGATCATCGCCAGGCTCACGGGAGGCAGCATCAGCGGTGCGGCGATCATCGTCGCTGCCGGCATCCTTGCATCCCGGTTGCTCGGGATCATCCGCGACATGATCTTCGCCGCGATGCTCGGCTCGGACAGCGTCACGGACATCTACGTGGCTGCGTTCCGTATCCCTGACTTTGCGAACTACCTGCTCGCCGGCGGGTTCCTCACCATCACGTTCATCCCGATCTTCTCGAAGTACCTGGCAGACGACGATGAACACGGTGGATGGGAAGCGTTCTCTTCGATCCTCAAGTGGCTGTCCGTGGGCACGATCGTGCTGATCGCCACGGCCTGGGTCGCTGCACCGGGCATCATCAACTGGCTGTACCCGGATTTCACGACCGAGCAAGTGATCTCGACCACCGCACTGACACGGATCGTCCTGCCCGCCCAGTTCGCTTTCGTCGTGGGCGCCATGTTCGCCGCGGTGCAGTACGCCAAGGGTGTATTCACCATCCCGACGATCGCACCGATCGCGTACAATCTCGGGATCATCACCGGTGGCGTCACCTACGCCATCGTCACAGGAGAGCCAGACCCCGCAGGCTTCATCTGGGGGGCCCTGATCGGTGCGTTCATCGGGAACTTCGCCCTCCAGGTGTGGGGAGCGCACCGTGTCGGCATGGTGTTCACCATCGCAGCGCCGTGGAAGAACCCCGCCATCCTCACGTACCTCGCGATCGCGTTGCCGCTCATGCTGGGCCAGTCGATCGTCGCCCTCGACGAACTCTTCATGTCCGTGTTCGGTCAGATGGCAGGCACCGGATCCCAGACCAACCTCCAGTACGCACGACGGGTGATGTTCGTCCCCATCGGCGTCATCGCTCAAGCGGCGGCGGTTGCGGCCTATCCGACCCTCGCCAGGCTCTTCGCCGAACGCAAGCGGGCAGAGATGTTGGCCACGGTGGACAGAGCGCTGCGAACTGTGCTCATCCTGTCGATCGGTGCCGCCGGCATCGTCGCTGCGATGACCGTGCCTGCGGTGCGCATCCTCTTCCAACGCGGAGCGTTCACCTCGACGGAGACAGATGCAGTTGCGACCGCCCTGTTCATGTACGCCTTCGGCATCCCGGTGTGGGGAGCGCTTCAGATCATCACCAGGGCGTTCTACGCGAGACGACGCATGTGGACGCCGGTCCTCGCAGGCACCGTGGTCACGCTCCTCGCGATCCCGACCTACTTCCTGTCCGTGGGCCTTTTCGGCTTCCAGGGGGTGGCGATCGCCTCGGTGCTGACACTCGGCCTGTACACGGCTGTGCTCCTCGCCATCTGGTACTGGCCAAGCGATGCGAGGTCGGGACTTGCCAACGTGCTGTCCGACGCGGGGCGCACCATACCGATCGCGGTCCCGGCGGCCTTCGCTGCAGGCGGTGTCTCGTGGCTGATCACGCAGAACGTTCCCGGCCCCGACGGTCTTGCGGCGCTCGTCGCCCTCACCCTCGGGGCGCTCGTCTACGGGGCCGTCTCCATCGGCCTCGGCTCCCTGCTCTACGACTGGCTGTGGAAGTCAGCCGACCGCCAACAGGCCAGGCGGGAGCGACACAACCGTCTGAGTCGATCCTGATCGGCGCTGGCGTCCCCCTTTCAACCTCGATCCACGATGTGCGATGTGTGAATCAGCCGACAGCAGATGGCAGCAGTCCCCCTCGCCAGGGGGACGTCGGTTGCCTGTTACGCCGGTGGGTAGAGGCCGGTGGCTTTGGATTCTTCGGTCTGCCAGAAGACGTCGGCGACCTCGTCGATGACGTCGAGCAGTGCCTGGGAGGCGGCAGGGTCCATCGACTTCTTCGCATCACCAGCAGCCTTGAGCGCACGCCAGAACAGGTCGTGCAGACCTGGGAACTGTTCGAGGTGGTGTGGTTTGAAGAAGTCGGCCCACAGAACCATGAGGTGATGTTTTGCAAGCTCGGCGCGCTCTTCCTTGATGCCGATGCACCGGGAGCGGAACGCGTCGTCGTCGGATGCCTGATACTTCTGGGCGATCTTGAGACATGACATCGCCTCGATCTTGGCCTGTGCAGGGTCGTACACTCCACAGAACAGGTCACAATGGGCATATGCGACGTGGCGTGGTGCGAAAATACGCTGGATGAGATTCATAGAGTCCTCCGTGGCTCGACTGCATACACCACCCTACAGAGCCTTGGAACGGTGAGTGACGCAGATCCACCCGCAGACAAGAGTTGGGAGACAGAGTGTCGAGAGGCCGACTGATCGCAGGCGCCATGGCCGTAGGTGTCGTCGCCGCTGCAGCACTGAGGGGCGTGACGCGGCGATTCGAGATCAAGGAATCATCGATGGCGCCCACCCTCGAGCCCGGTGACTGGGTGATCGCGAAACGACGCAGCGGCACCCCGGAACGGGGAGACATCGTGGTGTTCACGGACCCGACCGGTTCGGGCATGAACCTCACGAAGAGGGTCATAGGCCTACCGGGTGAAATGATCGCGATCGACAGAGGCAGGGTCAGCGTCGATGGCATGATCCTCGCAGACAGATGGGCCGTCGGGGCTACAGGACCCGACGGGCAGTGGCAGATCCCCGAGGACCACGTCTGGGTGCTCGGCGACAACCGTGGCGCATCACGCTCCGACGGGCGAACCCTGGGTTCGATCCCGATCGAGACCGTCGGTTGGCACGCAATGGCCATCTACTGGCCGAAACACCGTATCAGGACACTCGGCTAGACCGGTCGCCGTAGCGCCATACCGAGTTGAAGACACGCTCAGGTAACCTCGCCCCCATGTCTTCAACATCACTGAAACTCGTAGGTCTCACCAGCGCACTCGTCCTGGTTCTTGCAGCGTGCACGTCGTCTGGCGGCGGGGAGTCGACGACCACATCGGCTCCTGCTGCCACAACTACGCTGGCACCGACGACGACGGTCCCTCCGACCACCACAACGGTCCCTCCGACCACCACGACGATCACCGTTCCGTTGATCGACGTATCTGATTCCATCAACGGCCTGCTGGCCAAAGACGAACTGATCGACCGCAGGGTCGTCGCCGTCAAGATCGACAACCATCCGCGGGCACGGCCCCAGATCGCGCTCAACGAAGCAGATGCCGTGTACGAGACACTGGTCGAAGGTGGCATCACCCGGTTCATCGCTCTCTACCAGACGGCCGACTTCGAGAAGGTTGGCCCGAACCGCTCCGGCCGGGTGACGGATTCGGACCTCATCAAGGGTCTCGACGCGACATTCCAGATCTCCGGAGCTCAGCAATGGGTGAAGAACATCTTCCGTGCGGACGGGATCAATGTGCTGTACGACACCGGTGCCACGACCTTCCGCGACAAGTCACGGCCTGCTCCGCACAACCTCTTCACATCGACGATAAAGATCAGGGCAACCGCCGACAGCCGAGGATGGAGTGACGAGAACCCTGGAAACATGTTCGTGTTCGGGGATGCTCCGGGTAGCGGGGTCGCAGCGACAGACATATCGATGTCGTTCTCGGGTAGTCCGAACGCCAACTGGGAATGGGATGGAGAGCACTATCTCCGATCGAACGGTTCCACCGCGCATTTCACGATCAACATCGATGGGGACCGCGAACGGGTTTCTACAAACGTCCTCGTAGCGCTCAAGGTTCGTGAGTACATCGCCCGCAACCCTGCAGGGTCGGGCACTCCGCTCCCCACGGCAGACACGGTCGGCACCGGCGAGGCGATCGTCTTCTACAACGGGGAAGTCGTTGGAGGGACGTGGACACGGGCCGCGGACACGGACATGTTCACACTCACGAACGAGGACGGCACGACCATGGTCATCCCCCCCGGCCGACTCTGGATATCGCTGATCCCGAACAACGAATCGGTCTCCTGGAAGTAGTCGCACGATGCGGTCTGCGGTCGACATCGGTTCGCAGGTCCGCACAGGCAGGTTGAAGGCCCAAGACGTCATCCGCGACGCCCTGACGCGCGCAGAACGGTCTCAGGGTTCGCTCAACGCGTTCACGCTGATCGATGCACAAGGCGCCATGGCTCGGGCCACCGCGGTCGACATGCTCGTCGAGCAAGGCAAGGACCCAGGGCCACTCGCCGGCGTCCCTGTAGCCCTCAAGGACCTCATCGACCAGGCAGGCCTGCCCACCACCAGGGGAGGTTCGTTCCCCGTTGAGCCATCGACGAACTCTGCGACCGTTGTCCGACGTCTCGGAGCAGCAGGAGCGGTGATCATCGGCCGCACGAACCTCCATGAGTTCGCGTTCGGTTTCACCTCGGAGAACCACTGGTTCGGCCCCGTACACAACCCGTGGGACCTCACCACGTCGGCGGGGGGATCATCGGGTGGATCTGCCGCCGCGGTGGCAGCCGGGGTGGTGCCGCTCGCCATCGGCACGGACACAGGAGGGTCGGTCCGCGTTCCTGCTGCCATGTGCGGGATCTTCGGCTTGAAGGTCACCCACGGCAGGGTGCCGCTGAGCGGTGTGTACCCACTCGTTGCATCGTTCGACACCGTCGGCCCGCTGGCACAGTCGGTCGATGACCTGACGGCGGGGTACCTTGCCATGGCCGGTGACGATGCCTCCGACCCGTGGTCCCACCCGGTCCCGGTGCAACACCCCGGCGCATCGATCGAACCGGCGACGATCCGCATCGGCGCTGTGAAGCAGTGGTTCGACTCCGCACATTCGGCCGACATCTCACGCGCCATCGACGGGTTCCTCGACGCGTGTGCAGACCTCGGGTTCGCGGTGACGGTGATCGACGACGAGTCTCTGCGGCCCGTACCTGAGGTCACGGCGGCGTCGCGAGCCGAGGTGCTCGACGTGCATGGCGAGCGATTCCGTGAGCATCCACAGCGGTACGGCCCGGACGTCCGCATCCGTCTCGAGGAGTCCGAAGGGGTCACGCCAGACGACATGGTGGCTACTGCCCGATGGATCTCGAGGGCGAAAGCGACCATCGAAAGGCTCCAGGCCGATGGGTTGACCGTGCTCGTGGCCCCGACCGTCGGCATCAGATCCAAGACGATCGGCGACGATGACGTCGACATCGATGGCACACAGGTGTTCCACCGGATACCTCTGGCCGACTTCACCTCCCCGATCAACCCGATCGGCATCCCAGCACTGTCCATGCCGATCGCCGGCAGCGGTTCTCCCCCCATCAGCGTGCAACTCATCGGACCCGCCTGGTCGGAAGCCAGACTTCTCACGATCGCCCGCCATCTCGAGACACACGACCTCGTCGGATACGCCCCTCCCCCAATCACCTTCGTGTGAACGATTCCGGGCTCTTGGCTGTCGGCTTCCTTCTGGCTGTCGGCTGACGGCTTCCTTCTGGCTGTCGGCTGACGGCT
>CAYUJA010000048.1:0-10543 GCA_964444875.1 uncultured Acidimicrobiaceae bacterium
GGAACTGCAACCTGACGAGGACGTCGGCAGCCGAGGCGCTCGTCGACTGGCTGGCTGGGGACGCAACAGGTTCTGGCGAGGATGACGTGCTGATCATCGGCGACCTCAACTCGTACGACAAGGAAGGTCCGATCGATGCGCTGGTCGCAGGTGGGTTCACGGACCTCGTCGCAGACGCACTCGGTGAGTTCGCCTACACGTACGTGTTCTCAGGGCAGTGGGGATATCTCGACTACGCCCTGGCCAACGCAGAACTCCAGTCTGCCATCACAGGCACGACGGTGTGGCACATCAACGCAGACGAGCCGGACATCCTGGACTACAACCTCGATTACAAGCAGCCGCCCCAGCAGGCGCTGTACGAACCGAATGCGTTCAGGTCGTCCGACCACGATCCTGTCATCGTTGGCCTTGAACTCGATCGCACACCGCCAGACATCACCGCGTCGCTCCAGCGCATCGGTGGCAAGAAGTACCTGGCGAGTTTCACCTGTGTGGACGACGGTGATCCCAACCCGACGTGTGAAGGCGAGATCAATGGCGTGCCAGTCGACGACGGGCAGGTCGTGAAGTTGGTCCCCACGAACCGCCGCGGTACCCGCTCGTACGTGTCGGGCAATGGTGTTCTGGTCATCAAGTCACGGCGATTCTTCCTCACTGTCGTGGCAACCGATCTGGCCGGCAACATAGCCACGGTCTCTGTCAAGGCGAAACGACGGATAATCTAGCCCAGGATGTCGGACATTCTCCCCCAGCTTGCTGGGGGAGATGGGCCGAGGAACGAGGGCCAGAGGGGGCTTTTCCCAACCAGCTTGCTGGGGGAGAATGTCCTAGGAACGAGGGGATCGCCGTACAAGAACGGAGAACCCGTCTACGGGTGATGGTCACTGAGACCCGACGACCATAGTGCATATAGCTGTGCATATGCGTATACTGCTGTCTTCGACGAAGGCGGTTCATGTACACAGCAGCGATTCTCGGTGCATCGGGATATGCAGGAGGGGAACTGATCAGGTTCCTCGACCTCCACCCGGGGTTCGCCGTGTCCTTTCTTGGAGGCAATACGGCGGCGGGTAAACCACTGGCCGCCGTGCACCCGCACTTGAGCGGCGGCGAGCGGCCAATCGAGGTTCTCGATCTCGACAAGGTGAGAACCGCGGATGTGGTCTTCATGGCGCTGCCACATGGTGCATCAGCGCAACCGGCAATGGCACTTGCCGATTCGGGTGTCAAGATCGTCGACCTCGGCAGCGATTTTCGCCTCGACACCCCGCAGCGGTACCGAGACGCCTACGGCACCCACCACCCCTTCCCCGAGCAGCTCGGAACATGGGCGTACGGCATCCCCGAACTCTTCGGTTCACAGATCGCCGCATCAGACCGAGTCGCAGCCCCCGGGTGTTACCCGACATCTGTGGTCGTACCACTCGTTCCTCTGCTGCGTTCGGGGTTGGTCGAACCCGTCGGCATCGTTGTGGACTCGATGACGGGCGTTTCAGGAGCGGGGAGGTCCTCATCGGATGCACTCGCCTTCGGTGCGATCGATGAGTCGGTTTCTGCGTACAAGGTCCTCACGCACCGTCACCGTCCAGAGATGGAGAGGGTGCTTGACACGGTCAGCACGACGGATACCTCGATCATCTTCACACCGCACCTCGTTCCGATGCAGCGCGGGATCTTGTCGACGATCTACACGACACCGACGTCAGGAACCACTCTGGAAGTCATCGAGGCCGCGTTCGATGAGGCATACGGTGAGAGCCCGTTCGTGCGCCGCACGTCCGAACCGCCGCATACACGGTGGGTCGTTGGGTCGAACAACCTTCTCGTCTCGTTCCATCTCGACGACAGGACGAATACGTTGGTCACGATCTCAGCGATCGACAACCTGGTCAAGGGCGCTGCAGGCCAGGCCGTGCAGTGTGCGAACCTCATGTTCGGCTTCGCAGAATCGACGGGCTTACCGATGGAGGGGTGGATGCCATGAGCACAGGACACACGACACCAACGGCGGCCAAACCTCGAATCGCCAAGACGATGGGGAAGGCATCGATCCTTTCTGAGGCGCTCCCGTTCATCAGGCGGTTCAGGGGTACGACAGTCGTCATCAAGTACGGCGGGTCCGCAATGGTGGATGAAGCCACGAGAGCGAACTTCGCTGACGACGTTGCGATGCTGCACTACGTTGGCATCAAGCCGGTCATCGTCCACGGCGGTGGCCCCCTCATCTCGGCCGCGATGGGGCAGCGCGGTATCGAACCTCAGTTCCACGAAGGGCTGAGGGTGACCGACGCCGAGACCATCCGTGTCGTCCAGTCCACGCTCGTCGGTGAGATCAACCCCGACATCGTGCGCCTGATCAACAACCACGGTCCTGTTGCAACCGGCGTTTCAGGACTCGACGCGAACCTGTTCGTTGCGGAACCGTACGACAAGGCGCTTGGCTTCGTCGGCAAGGTGACCGAAGTCAATTCGGCGATCATCGAGAACCTGCAGATCCAGGGATACGTGCCTGTCGTCGCTCCGATCGCCAGGGGTGAGGACGGCAAGACCTACAACCTCAACGCGGACACCGCTGCGGGTGCCCTCGCAACGGCGATCGCCGCCTCGAAACTCGTGTTCCTCACCGATGTCGATGGCCTCTACCGCGACCTCGGCGATCAGAACAGCCTCATCTCGAAGATCACGACGGGCGAACTGGCAGAACTCCTCGATTCGGGCTCCGTCTCTGCAGGGATGCTCCCGAAGCTCAGGGCGTGTGTGTCGTCGGTCGAATCTGGTGTGCAATCGGCACACATCCTCGACGGGAGAATCCAGCACGCGCTCCTCCTCGAGGTCTTCACGCCCGAAGGCATCGGAACGATGATCACGGCGAGGCGTCCCGATGCGGGCTGATACCGAATCCCGCAGACGGCTCATGAGGTCGATCCTCATCGAAGGGCCTGTATCGAGCCAGGCCGAGTTACGCGACGCCCTTGCCGCCGGCGGTTTCGACGTCACACAGGCGACGGTATCGAGAGACCTCGACTCCATCGGTGCAGAGAGGGTCAGGAACGGCCGCGGTGTCGTGTACCAGATAGGGTCGTCTGGCACGAGCGCCGAGAAGACCGCCCTGTTCCAGGCAGTCGACGAGTTCGTCCTGTCTCTAGCGGTGTCGGGGAATCTGGTGGTGCTGCACGTGCCTCCAGGGGCCGCCCAGTTCGTGGCGAGCCGCATCGATGCGGCAACGGTCGACGGGGTCGTCGGAACGATCGCAGGAGACGACACCATCCTCATCGTGGCCGATGCCGGCGTGGGAGCAGAAGCGATTTCACAACGAGTACAAGGAACGGAGAAGGCATGAGCAGAGACATCAAGAAGGTCGTGCTGGCGTACAGCGGAGGCCTGGACACGTCTGTGATCCTGAGGTGGATTCAAGAGGAGTACGGCGCGGACGTCGTCACGTACACGGCAGACGTCGGCCAGGGCGAAGAAGTTGAAGAGGCCAGGGTCAAGGCCCTCGAAACAGGTGCTGTCGAGGCGATAACCGAGGACCTTCGCCAGGAATTCGTCGAGGAGTACGTGTTCCCTGCATTCCGAACGTCTGCGCTCTATGAGGGGTACTACCTCATGGGCACGTCTCTTGCACGGCCCGTCATCTCGAAGGGCCTCGTGCGTGCTGCGATCGAAACCGGGGCTGATGCGATCGCCCACGGGGCCACGGGCAAGGGCAACGACCAGGTGCGGTTCGAACTCTCCGCGTATGCGCTCAAGCCGGACATCAAGGTGATCGCCCCGTGGAGGGAGTGGGATCTCAAGGGCCGTGCCGATTGCCTGGTGTACGCGGACAAACACGGGATCGAGACACCTGTCACACCGGACATGCCATATTCGATGGATGCCAACATGCTGCACATCTCATACGAGGGAGGCGTGCTCGAAGACCCCTGGGTAGGTCCTCCCAAGGGTATGTTCAAGATGACCGTTGACCCCGAGGATGCCCCAGATGAGCCAGAGATCGTGACGGTCGGGTTCGAAGCGGGAGATCCGGTGTCTGTCAACGGCGTGCGCCTCGCACCCATCGACCTCCTGATGAGACTGAACGAGATCGGGGGAAGGCATGGTGTCGGCAGGGTCGACATCGTGGAGAACCGCTTTGTCGGTATGAAGTCCAGAGGTGTCTACGAGACACCGGGCGGCACGTTGATGTACCACGCACACCGGGCTGTCGAGTCTCTGACGCTCGACCGTGAGGTCGCACATCTGCGTGACGAACTGTCCAACCGGTACGCAGAGATGGTGTACAACGGGTTCTGGTTCGCACCTGAGCGTGAAGCTCTGCAACACTTCATGGATGATCTCCAGAAACCTGTCACCGGCGAGGCCAGGCTCAAGCTCTACAAAGGCCAGGCGACTATCGAGGGCCGACGCTCGGACACCCACGCTCTCTATGACGAAGCGACCGTCACGTTCGAGGCCGACGATGTGTACAACCAGAGCGACGCCGAAGGTTTCATCCGCCTCCAGTCCCTGCGGCTACGCACCTTCGCAGAGAAACGACTCGGCGAAGGTGAGTAGCGCGAGGGCAGCCGTCCCCCTTTCAAGGGGGACAAGCGACGAGTCCTGCGAGGTGGCGGCGGGATCGGCGGTGCTGCCATGACCTTGTGGGGCGACGGGCGATTCGATGAGGGTCCGGCTGAATCGCTGTGGCGGTTCACTGTTGACACGTCTGATCGTCGGTTGCTGGCGGTCGACATCAAAGGGTCGCTCGCCCATGTGGCGATGCTCGGCGAAGTTGGACTGCTGACGCCCGACGAGTCGGCAGCGATCACCGACGGACTCAAGTCGATCGCCGTTGAAGCGTCCGACGGCACCTTCACATTCCTGGACACCGACGAGGACGTCCACAGCGCGGTGGAGCGCAGGCTCGGGGAACTGATCGGCGATCTCGCAGGGAAACTGCACACCGGAAGGTCGCGCAACGATCAGGTTGCGCTCGACTTCAGGCTCTATCTCGTCGAGGCAACGGAGGGGCGTATCGAGCAACTCAAACGGTTCATCGGTGTGCTTGTCGACCAGGCCAAGCGGGCCGGTGACCGGGTGATCCCCAGCTACACCCACGTCCAACAGGCACAGGCCGTCCCACTTGCGCATCATCTGCTCGCATACGCATGGATGCTCAAACGGGACATAGATCGGTTCACCGATGCGCTTGGCCGCCTCGATGTCTCACCCCTTGGAGCGGGAGCATCCGGTGGTTCATCGCTCCCGCTCGATCCCGTTGCGTCTGCGCGCCATCTCGGTATGCGCGGTGTGTTCACGAACTCCATGGACGCTGTCGGGTCGAGGGACTTCGCAGCCGAGTTCGTCTGGTGTGCCACACAGTCGATGCTCCACCTGTCACGCCTTTCGGAGGAACTGATCCTGTGGTGCTCCACCGAGTTCGACTGGGTCACCTTCTCTGATGCGTACACGACAGGCTCGTCGGCAATGCCCCACAAGAAGAACGCGGACATCGCTGAACTCGTCCGCGGCAAAGCATCGTCCGTGATAGGTGACCTCACGGCGATCACGACCCTCCAGAAGGGCCTGCCCATGACCTACAACCGCGATCTTCAGGAGGACAAGCGTCTTGCGTTCCACGCAGACGACTCCCTCGCTGGTGCCCTCGATGCGCTCGGTGGCATGGTGGCGACGGCCGAGTTCCATCCTCCCTCGCCGTCGGGGTGGGTGACGGCACTCGACCTCGCCGAGGTTCTCGTCGAACGCGGCGTCCCGTTTCGTGAGGCCCATGGCGTCGTCGGCCGCCTCGTATCGTCCCTGGTCGCCGACGGCCGCCAGTTCGAGGATCTCTCCGGGGACGACCTCGTCGCTACCGACCCCCGCTTCGTCGCCTCCGATGTGGACCGTGTCGACCCGGTGCGTTCTGTTGCTCTCCGCAAGACGCCAGGCGGCGGGTCGATGGAGTCCGTTGCGTCCCAGATCGAACAACTCGAGGAGTTCCTCGGCATTCGATGACTACGGTGGCGCTCTGGCGTTCCGGCGCTAGGCAGCCTTTGCCGGTTCCTCGGTGAAACAGAGAGGACAGCCTGCGGTGTTGCAGCGGGCGACGACCTCGACGGTCAGTCCGGCTGTGGCGAAGAAGGCCTCGAGAGCGGCGTCCGAAGGGGCCATGAGATCGGTTGTGTGTGGTGTGTGAACCAGGTGCATTGCTTCCATACCCGTAACGTATCAAAGGGGTGTGACAGAAAGAGCGGCAGTACTCGGTACCTGGTATTTGGTACTCGGACCGGACCGCTGTTGAAATCTCAGATACCAAGTACCAGATACCAAGTACTCTCCGCTCCATGGAGTTCAAGCGATATTCAGATGCTGTCCCTTTCGAGTTCGGAGACTTCGAACTGAGAGAACTCACCCCCGACGCTTTCGGCCTGGCGTCGTTCGCTGAGGTGATCGTGCCGATCGGTGTGGACCGCCCGTCGAGGGTGTCTATCAAAGATCACCGCATCTACCTGTGTCTGCAGGGAGACATCGAGTTCACCGTCGAGGATGCCGTTGTGCACCTGACGCAGGGCGATGTGCTTCACATCGACAAGGGGGAGACCTACGGGTTCCACAATGGCGGGTACGAGGAGGGGCGCCTGCTTCTCCTGCGTGTCCCAGGTCCGACGATGCCCGGTTCAGCGCACGTCTGATCACACGCCGGCGGGCAGCACATACCTCCAGATCATCACGAAGTGGACGGTTGTGGCGACCACCACCATGATGTGGAACACCTCGTGATATGAGAACACCCGTGGCCAGAGCCGTGGCCTGTTCGTGATGAGCAAGACCATTCCGATCGAGTAGATCAATCCACCGATCAGTGCGAGCAGCGAAGCTATCCAACCGAGTTCCTGGACGAACTTCCATGCGATGAAGACACCGAGCCAGCCCATCGAGATGGCGAGGATCATCGAGAAGTTCTGCTCCTCGCGGGGGAAGAAGGAATGCTGGATGATGCCGACAACGACCGCCCCCCAGGCGAGTCCGAGCACCGTCCACATCAGGGGTCCGTCGAGGACGGCTATGGCTACGGGTGTGTACGTGCCGGCGATGAGGACGAGGATCATCGAGTGGTCGAGTCGCTGCATCCGCTGTTTCCACTTGAGGCGCCAGGGGATCGCGTGGTACAGCGAACTCGTGCTGTAGAGGGCCACCATCGTCAACCCGAACACGATCGCACCTGTGCGGATGCCCCAGTCGGGCGATCTCACGGCGAGGAAGATCGTTGCGAACACCGCGATGATCGCGGATGCACCGTGGAGGAATCCTCGCACGGGGTTCTGCATCTTGCCAAGGGTCCACCGTTGATCAGCCATCGAATGGCAAGCGTACACGAATCGACGGCTACACACGCGCCGATTGGTAGTGCGCGCGCCTAGGCTTGGGGTGTTCCCAAGCCAGTCGACCCACCGGAGACAGGTGTGACCTTCAAACAGCGAGCCATGCGACCTCTGTACCGCGTGTACGAGGACAGGCTGCTGTCACATCTCAACCACGAGGCCCTGCCGAGGCACATCGGTGTCATCCATGATGGTCATCGCCGGTACGCCCGCGCAGAGCGGCTTCCGGACTACGAGGCCTCGTACCGGGTCGGCATGGCGAAGTTCGAGGAGTTCCTCGAGTGGACGTCCGAACTCGAGATCCCTGCCGTGACGTGCTGGCTGCTGTCGACGGAGAACCTGCAGAGGTCCGAGGAGGAACTGGTCCCGTACTACAACGTGCTGATAGACCTGTTCAACCGTATCCCCCTTTCGCCTGCAGGAAAGGGAGTGAAGGTGAAGTTCATCGGCAGCCTCGACCTGCTCCCGTCCGACCTCGTCGAGGCGGCTAAGGGGCTGGAGGAACGATGCGCTCTCGGCCAGAGGCGGGTCACGATCGCCCTCGCCTACGGGGGGAGACAGGAGATCGTCGATGCGGTCAAGGACCTCGTCACCGACCTGGCTCACGAGGGTGTCGATGCGTTGAACATCGCCGAGCACATCGACAGGGACGCGATGTCGGCCCGGATGTATGCATCCGATCTCCCCGACCCCGACCTCGTGTTGCGCACATCCGGCGAGGCGCGTCTCTCCGGTTTTCTTCTCTGGCAGGCGGCTTATGCCGAGTACTCATTCATCGATGTCTACTGGCCTGCGTTCCGCCGCGTCGATTTCCTGCGCGCCATGCGCGACTTCACCCTCCGCGAGCGCCGCTACGGGAGGTAAAGACCCCCTCTGCCTCGTACCTCGGCATCTCCCCCGCAAGGCCGGGGGAGAGACAACAGAATTGCTTTCCTCCCTCAGCTTGCTGGGGAGGTGGCCGAGCGCAGCGAGGTCGGAGGGGGAACCTGAAGAACCCTACTCAGCTCGAACCGGTGCAACTACAGCAGCGCCCGCCCTGCCGTCGAGGGTTTACTCGGAGAACGTGAGCGGGTCCAAGCGGGTGCGGTTGAGGTCTACCTGGATGACGTCTGCGCGGAAGTAGTGGCCTGCGGGATCGAAGTTCTGGCGTTCACCACGAACGACGGCTGCGTCGATGTCGGCGATCACGAGTTGTTCCGTCCCGTCGACGGGCTCAACGATCCATGTGCCGTCGGGTGCAGCGATCGCCGATCCCCCGTTGTAGCCGAGGTCGCCGTGCGCGAGTGCCTGGTCCCGAAGCGGGAAGTCGGCTGGTATGTCCTCCGGGCGGAGGATCGTCCCCGCCGAAAGCACATAACAGCGGCCCTCCATCGCCACGAACCTGGTGATGTCGATGGTGTTGCGAACAGAACCGGGCCACGCCGCAACATGGAGCGTCGTGCCCTGGGCGTACATCGTGTGGCGGATCGTCGGGACCCAGTTCTCCCAGCAGTTGAGCCCCGATACGGTGAAGTCGTGGACGGCGTGGGTGCGTAACCCGTTCCCGTCCCCGATACCCCACGCCATCCGCTCCTCGTACGTTGGCATGAGCTTGCGGTGGGCCGATACGATGCCGCCGGTCGGGTCGATCGCAAGCAGTGTGGCGTACACCGTTCCGCCACTGAGCGAGCGTTCGGTGACCCCGAGATAGGTGAACACCCCTGTGTCGGCCACGGTCTCGATGATCGCAGCGATCTCAGGCCCGTCCAGGTACACGGCACCCGCCAGGTAGTAGGCGTAAGCGTCCTTTTGATCCTGTGCGTCGAACCGTGCGCCGTCGGTGAGCGAGAGCCAGAACGGATAGCCAGACAGGAACGTCTCCCCGAAAGCGACCAGGTCGATTCCGGCGTCGGCTGCTCGGCCTATCCAGTCGATGACGACACCGGTTGTGGCCTTGGCGTCCCCCCATACGGGTGCTGTTTGTGCTGCTGCGATACGCATCGGCCCATCGTAGACGGCCGGCATCACCACGGATACGAAGAGACGGGGGAGGCCGTACGGCCTCCCCCGTCTCCTTACTCGATCGTCTTGCCGATCAGGAGGAGCTTGCGCCCTCCATGCCTTCGAGGAGTTGTTTCATGTACCAGATCTGGACATCGCTGCCTGCCTCACCATCGGCAAGGAACGGCGAGCCATCCTGATAGTTGAGCGGTCCGGTGAACAGGTTGATGGAACCGTCACCGAGTCCGGCGATGAACGTATCAAGCGATGCTGAGGCTTCGCTCGACAGGGCGTTCCCGCTGTTCCAACCGATCATCGACGTTTCGGCATCGTTGATGTCTGCCCAGTCGGGGGCGATCCACTGGAAGTCCGCGGTGAACGACCCATCGATCGTCGAGTTCAGGACATCGAGGTACGCCGGGCCCCAGTTGAAGTACGGGACACCAAGACAGGAGTCCGGAGCCTCAGAGCACGCATCGACGAAGTCGTAGGGGATCGCCCAGACACTTTCACCGGCCTCTGAGCGCTGACCTGCGACCACGAGCGCTTCGGTCGTGTCGATGCCAGAGACGACCACATCGGCGCCGCCGTCGTAGAAGGCGTTGGCGACCTCTGTCGGGTCGAGTGTGACGCCGGGGATGTTGAACCAGAACCCGATCCAGTTGACCTCGAACGAGAGGTCCCCAGGATCGTTGCCTGCGTCTTCCCAGCACTGCTTGGCGCCGAGGTAGACGGAGCTAGCGAGTCTGCGGGTTTCATCGTTGATGAGGGGCCCGAGGTAGGCGATGCTGCCGGTCTGGGACGTGAGCGCTGCAGCACAGCCTGCGATCTGCTTGCCGTAGATCATCTGTCCCATGATGTTCCCGAGGTTGCTCAGGTCGGGGTTGTACGCCTCACCATCGGCCCAGGCATTGTCGCCGGTGGACCAGATCATCGGGATATCCGGGTGCGCTGCGGCAGCGGCTTCGATGCCGTCCTTCATGTCGTCAGACGTTGCGAAGATCAGCTGAGCGCCCTGCTCGACCATGTCATCGACGACCTGCTCGACGGATGTTTCAGGTCGGTCTGCGGGGTTGACGGTATCGAGGGAGATCATGGTGGCCCCGGTCGTCTCCTCGAGGTACTTCCCTGCCTCGAAGTGAGCCTGGGACCAGCCCCGGTCGTTCTCCGGCCCCACGAGGCTCATGCCGTGGGGGAAT
>CAYUJA010000049.1:0-5732 GCA_964444875.1 uncultured Acidimicrobiaceae bacterium
ACGGTGATCGTCGATGGTCGAACCGTCAAGTCGTGCACCATGTTGGCCGTGCAAGCGGATGGTCGCGATGTGCGAACTGTCGAAGGCGTTGCCGACGGTGACGAACTGCACCCCGTGCAGGTCGGGTTCTGGGAGTGCCACGGGCTGCAGTGCGGCTACTGCACACCCGGCATGATCATGAGTTCCATCGCCCTGCTCGAAGACAACGACAACCCGACCGAGGACGAGATCAGGCACGGGATCGAAGGGAACCTGTGCCGCTGCACCGGCTACCACAACATCGTCAAGTCAGTTCAATATGCAGCGGCCACGATGCGGGGCGAAGAACCGCAAGGAGCATCATCTGAGGTGACGTCATGAGTACCACAAGCGTCATGGGAGGGATCGTCCGTCGAAAGGAGGACCCCTCTCTCATCCAGGGCAAAGGAACCTACGTCGACGACATCAAGCGCCACGGAGCGCTCTCGGTGGCCTTCGTCAGGAGTCCGTTCGCTGCCGCAACGATCACGGGCATCGACACGTCCTCCGCACTCGAACTCGACGGTGTCCATGCTGTATACACCATCGAAGACGTGCGTCACCTTGGCCTCAACCCGGCCCAGGTCGCGGTCGGCACCCTTCGCCCTCTGCTTGCAGACGGCGCGGTCAAACATGTGGGCGAAGCTGTTGCGATGGTCGTCGCAGACAACCCCTACGTAGCCCAGGACGCTGCCGATCTCGTGTTCGTGGACTACGAACCGAGCGACGCGGTCGTCGATCTCAAAGATGCCCAAGCAGACACCGTCCTGGTGCATGAGGGTGTGTCGAACACGCTGCTCACCTGGGCAGGCAACGCCTGGTGGGAAGGCGTCATCGATCTCCCCGATGCCTCGCCCGGGATCCAGGCAGCCAAGGAACGCGACGACACCGTCGTGGTCAGCCTCGAGATGGTCAACCAGCGTCTGATCCCGACCGCTATCGAGCCGCGTGCGGTGCTTGCGGACTGGAACTCCGGATACGGGTCCGTGGAACTGTTCACGAGTTCTCAGATCCCTCACGCTGTCGCCGGCGCCATCGGGGTCGTTTTTGCGATCCCATCGAACAAGGTCCGAGTCGTCGCCCCTGAGGTCGGGGGAGGGTTCGGGCTGAAGCTCAACGTCTATCCCGACGAGATCCTGTGTTGTTTCGCCTCCAAGGAGCTCGAAAGGCCGGTCCGCTGGACGGAAACACGGCGCGAGGCCGCCTACGCCTCTATCCAGGGTCGCGGCTGGCTCGGAACGTCGACCATCACGGGAACCCGCGATGGGAAGATCCTCGGCTACGAACTCGACGCGATCTGCGACATGGGTGCCTACACGCACAACTTCACCGTCGCCATTCCGCTGCTCGGGTTGTTCGTCGCTCCCGGCCAGTACGACATACCTCTGTCGTATGCGCTGCATTGTGTGGTGACGAACAAGCCGACGACCGACGCGTACAGGGGCGCCGGCAGGCCTGAGGCCGCCTACTACCTGGAACGCATCATCGATGCGTATGCCAGAGAGATCGGCATGGATCCTGCCGACGTTCGCAAGGTGAACTACTGGAAACCAGAGCAGTTCCCCGTGACGACGGCGATCGGCCTCACGATGGACACGGGAGACTACGAGACGAACCTTGACTCCTTGTTGGAGCGGGTCGGATACGAGGAACTCAAAGCCAGGCGCGATGCCGCACGGGCTGAAGGGCGCCTGCTTGGCCTCGGATTGAGCACGTACGTCGAAGTGTGTGGTTTCGGTCCGTCGGCCCTCGCCGGTCTCGGGTTCTCGTGGGCCGGATACGGCTTACCTGCCGCGTTCAACGGCTCAGGAGTCGTCAGGGTCCAGCCAGACGGGACCTGTACGGTCACGATCGGGACGGGCCCGAGTGGCCAGGGTCACGAAACGACGTGGGCTCAGATCGTCTCAGATGGTCTCGGTATCCCCATGGACCGTATCGAGGTCCATCACGGTGACTCGCATGACTCCCCGATGGGGATGGGCACGTTCGGATCTCGCTCACTCGCTGTCGACGGTTCGGCAACGTACGAGGCGACGAACAGGGTCAAGGAGAAGGCTGCCATCATCGCAGGTCACCTGCTCGAGGCAGCACCTGAGGACATCCACTTCGCAGACGGCAGCGCGCACGTTGCTGGATCTCCGGATCGCTCGGTGGCATGGGGACAGATCGCCGAGTCGGCGTATCAACCCCACACGCTTCCCGAGGGCACCGAGGGTGGACTCGAATCCTCCGTCGTGTTCTCTCCACCGAATGCGACATGGCCGTTCGGCTCGCACCTCGCCCTTGTGGAGGTCGACCCCGAAACCGGTGATGTCGACATCCTGGAGTACTGGGCGACGGATGACTGCGGCAACGTGATCAACCCGATGATCGTCGACGGTCAGGTCCATGGAGGCATTGCACAAGGCATTGCACAGGCACTGTTCGAGGAGGCCGTCTACGACGAGTTCGGCAACCTTCTGACGGGGTCGCTCGTGGACTATCCACTGCCCGCTGCTGGGAACCTTCCGATGTTCTCACTCGACAGGACGGTGACACCTACCGATGTCAATCCGCTCGGCGTGAAGGGCATCGGAGAGGCCGGCACCATCGGGTCTGCCCAGACGATCGTCAACGCCGTGGTGGATGCGGTCAGCCATCTCGGTGTCAAACACATCGACATGCCGCTACGTCCCAAACGGGTGTGGCAAGCGATCGAGGATGCGAAGGAGTAGCCATGTATCCATCAACCTTCGACTACGTGGCCCCGACATCGCTCGCTGAGGCTCTCGAGGCGTTGTCCACGTCGGACAATGCCAAGGTGCTCAGCGGCGGCATGAGCCTGATCCCGCTCATGAAAATGCGGCTCGTTCGGCCAACGACGGTCATCGACATCTCGCGCATCCCTGGACTCGATTCGGTCACCGACCACGGTGACCACATCGATATCGGTGCGCTCGTACGGCACGCAGACACCGCAGCGAACCCGCTCGTCATCGAACACGCTGCGGCACTGGCACAGGCGGCTGCGGCAACTGCAGACAGCCAGGTGAGGAACCAGGGAACGACCTGCGGTTCGATCGCTCACGCCGATCTTGCCGCCGACCAACCTGCAGCGGTGCTGGCGCTCGGTGCGACGATGGTCGCCGAGTCTGTCAGGGGTACGCGAGAGATCGCTGCGGCGGACTTCTTCGTGGACACCTTGACGTCGGCGCTCGAACCCGACGAGATACTCACGAAGATCCGGCTGCCCAAGGGCGGTAAGTCCGTCTACAGGAAACTCGGCAGGCGCGGCGGGTCTTCGGACTACCCGGTCGCCGGTGTTGCCGTGTGGGCTGATGCATCCAATGGTGCGGTTGCCGATGCACGGATCGCCGTCACAGGGGTTGGTTCGAAACCGTATCTCGCTGCTGCGTCTGCTGCGGCGATCATCGGCACGGATGGATCGTCCGACGCGATTGCGACCGCATCATCACATGCGACAGACGATGTCGTGGTGCTCGAGGATCTGTACGCAACGGTCGACTACCGGACGCATCTCGCTGCCGTGTATGTGCAGCGAGCGTTGGAGGATGTGTTGGCATAGACGGCTTCTCTCCCTCGACGCAGTCGGGGGAGATGGGCCGAGGAACGAGGGCCAGAGGGGGCTCTTGGCCGACAGCCAACAGCGATGACAGATGACCGAGAGCTGAGTGGGGAGGATCGAGTTCCCCCTCTGCCTCGTGCCTCGGCATCTCCCCCGCCAAAGAGCGGGGGAGAGCAAGCCAGAAAGCTGAAGTGTGCGGCGATCATTCTGGCGGCTGGTGAGGCTACGCGGATGGGTGTGGCCAAACCGGCTTTGCCGTTCCGGAACACGACCCTGGTCGGCGCGGTGGTCGACACAGCACACAGGGCAGGCATGGATCCTGTCGTTGTCGTGACCGGATTCCACCGTGACGAGGTCGCTGCCGCGGTCGGCGACTCGGCCGAGATCGCCTGTAACCCGGACCCGGGGCGGGGCAACATGTCGTCCTTGCTGGTCGGCATCGACGCGGTGGGTGACGTCGACGCCGTGGTCGTGCTGTTGTCGGACATGCCGGTCGTGCAGGTGACGACCGTCGAGGCACTCTGTCGGGGGCTGCTTCACTCAGAAGCGTCATGTGCGTGGACCCGGTACCGCAATGGCCGGGGCCACCCGATAGCGTTCACACGGACGGGCATCCAAGCGATCGGTGGATTGCGAGGCGAGAAGGCCCTGTGGCCCTATTTCGATGGGTTGAGCGATGATGAACGGTACGAACTCATCGTCGACACACAACGCCCGGCCGATATCAACACCTCCGAGGACTATCGAGACCTGCTCGACAAAGCGGGACGGGGACCAGCGTCATAGACTGACGGCATGCGGGAACGGCTTGTCGATACGATCACGCGGAACGGGCCGATGTTCTTCGATTCGTACATGGATGCCTGCCTGTATGACCCCCACGACGGGTTCTTCAGCACCGGCAGGATCCGATCCGGAGCCTCCGCCGATTTCATCACGAGTCCTGAGGTGAGTTCGTCGTTTGGCCTCCTCGTTGGAACGTGGGCCTCCCGACGTCTGGCAACACGCTCGCCGATCCTCATCGAGATCGGTGCAGGTTCGGGTGCGCTGCTCCAGGAACTCGCGCCGTACTGGTTCGACGATGAGAGCGACGTCTACGCGGTCGAGGTATCTCAGGAGGCCAGAAAGGCCATCGCCCTCGCTCTTTCGGACGTGACCGTCGTTGCGTCGTTCGACGACCTTCCATCGGGTACCGATGCGGTAGTCGTGGCGAATGAGGTGCTCGACAACCTTCCCGCTGCCCTCGCCCGGCGCACGGTAGAGGGTTGGGTGGAGATCGCGATCGACGCTGTGGACGGGGAGTTGGTCCTCGTCGACGTTCCGGCGCGCTCCGAGGTGATCGCGTGGTGCGATGAGGTATTCGGTGCTGTGGCAGAAGGCACGGTCGTCTCCGTTCAGATCGCCGCCCGATGGTTCGTCGAGGGGCTCCTCAAACGCTTCAAGCGGGTGTCCCTGTGCATCATCGACTATGGAGCACCGGCGCCTGAACTCGCGCTGCGGGACCTCTCGTCGATCGTGCGGACGTACGGGAGCCATCGCAGTGGCCACGATTGGCTCGCCCACCCATCAGAGACCGACATCACCGTGGATGTGAACACGACGGCGATCGAGATGTTCGCTCGGGCCATGGGGGCCAGCGTGGAAACGACCACCCAGCGAGAGTTCCTGCTCGAGCACGGCATTGGAGAGCTCATCGATGATGCGATCGACATGGAGCGGCGTCACGCCAGCGGCGGACGGGTGATGGAGCAGTTGGTCAGCCGCTCCGAGCGGGTTGGACTCGAGGCCCTCATCGACGCCGACGGACTCGGGGGTTTTCAGGTGATGCTCATCGAGTCGGGAACCTGATGTGGTGGTGGCAGCGTCCTAGGAGCAGAGACGAAGGATCGCACATGAGCAAATTGCTTCTTGTCGGAATGTCCCTGGCACTGGTACTGGCCGCATGCGCGGGGGTCTCGGACTCGGGCACCGGGGGGCCGGACGTGTCTGTGCCTGACGACCTTGTGTCGCCTGTCGAACTCGCGGTCGCGGACCTCGGTTCCCGGTTGGGCGCCGACACGACCATCGAGGTGGTCCTGGCCGAGGACGTGTTGTGGCCTGATGGCTCCCTCGGATGCCCCCAGCCCGACGTGGCCTACACCCAGGCGGT
>CAYUJA010000049.1:5832-10379 GCA_964444875.1 uncultured Acidimicrobiaceae bacterium
AAAGCGTTGTGTGGCCTGATGGCTCGCTCGGGTGCCCGATTCCGGGCATGAGGTACACACAGGTCCAGATAGAAGGGGCCAAGATCGTGCTGTCGGTCGACGGTGGTATCTATAACTATCACAGCGGTGCAAATCGCGACCCGTTCCTGTGTGTCCCCACGAAAGCTGCCCCCGAACCCGGGACAACCGGTCTGACCCTTCCCGGAACAACGAATCCGGAGGAGTAGGGAGAATCGGCCGTCTGCCCTACCAAGTACCAAGTACCACAATCTGGAGGAGGGGCGCCCCAGGCGCCCCTCCTCCAGATTGTCTAGCTATCGGTTACTGGTCAGCCGTCGACCTGCACGGTGGTCAAGCCAATGATCCCGCTGGCATCGCTGTGCGATACAGCACCGAGATAACTCTCACCGCCGGTGAGGCCCGTCCAACTGATGTTGACCGTTCCGGTTCCACCGAGCGTCGCCGTTGCCGGCGCACTGTCGACACTCAGGCTGCCGCCTGAAGTCAGCGGTACGTCCCAGAACGAGACCGCGTAGGCGAGCGGTGCACTCGGCACCGACCAGCCGTGGACAACCAGTGTGTAGGTGTCGTTGGCTGGCAGGGCCAACTCGATCATCTCGTCCGTGCCGCCGTTTGTGCTCGCTGCGATGATGTCACCGCTGGAGTTCTCGAGGAACAGGTCGATGTCGTCCGCACCGGGTATGTTCAGCGACCATCTCACAAGCGCCGAATCGGTGACGGTGAAGTCGAACTTGTCGACACCGCCCGCCGGTCCTGGAGCATCGTCACCACTGGGGTAATCCTGATCCGGGTCCTGGCCGATCGATCCCGTTACAGGAGCATCCATAGACAGGCCGTGTGGAGCAGCGGTGTAGTCACCGTCGTAGCCGAAGACCACGCCGAAGCTCGCACTCCCATCGGTGCCTGTGCCAACGACCTCGTCAGGTGCGCTGAAGAGCGCAGCCTTGACGGCTATCGGACTGGTGGCCTTGTAGCCGCCTCCGACCCATCGCAGCTCGCCGAACTTCCACACGCCGATATCTGCGCTCACGTTCTTGATCTTGACCTCGACCGTGGCGCTCTCGCCTGGTTTGAGTTTGACCGTCTTCGGGCGTACAACGACCTTGAAGCCTTTCGGTCGCTTCACCTTTGCCTTGAATGTGATGCTCTTGTCGGACACGTTGGTGATCGTTCGGATCACTGTCTGTGAACCGGCAAGATCGGCGATACCGATGGACGGGATGTTCAGATCACTTGGATCCATCGGAATGCCGATGCCCTCGAGGAAGTCGCACGTACCCTGGCTGAAGACGCCAAGGTCAGCTCCACAGGTGAACGCCGCGTACTCGAACAGGCCAGTGTCATAGACGAGCCCCGGATCGAACGGCGTACCGAGCTTCTTCTGAGAGATCGCAGTGATGTGGCCTGCTCCCATGTCGAACGGGTCTGCCTTGGTTCGGCCGTCTTCTTTGAAGACGTTCCTGCGCGCCGTCGTCATCAGAGCGGACTTCGCCATCGCGGGCGACCAGTCTGGATTCGCCTGTTTGATCAATGCGAACATGCCTGCGACATGCGGACTCGACATCGAGGTACCGCTTATCGCCTGGAACAACTCACCCGGTGCGCCCAGATCAGGCGTCGGGCTGTTACCAGCAAGGATGTTCACGCCAGGGGCGGTCACATCCGGCTTGATGATGTCGCCAGACAGTTCGTTCGGTCCCCGTGAGGAGAACGATGCCATGACGGAACCCTTGATGCGTGTGAACACACCCTCTGTGAGTTCTGCCGTTGCGCTTGCGCCCTCAGCGGCGATATATGCCTTGACGGCGAGGCCGTCGGTGTTGTTGATATGGACCGATGGCACGAAATGGTTGTCCGTGACCTCGCTCTGTGAGTCGCTCTGGTTGTACAGGACCATGCCTGCACCGCCTGCGTTGAACACGGCCTCGCTCTTCGATACTCGGGCGAACGCACCGCGCTTGCACAACACGATGTCTCCTGTGATGTCATCACTGAAGCTCACATCCGGGTCACACAGTTCGTTGCCGAGATCGGCAGCATCGACAAGCGTTGCCGGGCCGACACCTGCCGTAAGGGAAGCTCCGAAGTACTCGGCGCCGTTGCCGAGGATCACGCTGCCCTGGAACGTACGCGCCTGTGTGTTTGCACCGACGGTCGTCACCCACGGAACGGAAGACGGACTGCCCAGCGTCGCGGCGCCGGGGCCGCTGTTGCCGGCAGACGTTGCTACGAATACGCCCGCAGCGCCTGCGAACAGGAACGCAACATCGTCGGCTCCGATAGCGAACGACCCCGAACCGATCGAGTAGTTGATGACGTCGACACCGTCAGCGACTGCCTGGTCGATAGCTGCCGCAAGGTCGGAGCTGAATCCACCCTGCGTGCCGAGGCCCTTGTACATCACGACGTGTGCGCGTGGTGCGATTCCCGAGACGATGCCCCGGTCGATTCCGAAGATCGAAGCCGCAACACCGGCGTTACCGCCTGCGGTTGACGTCGTGTGTGTTCCGTGGCCGTTGTCGTCACGTGCCGAGTCGTACTCGAACGGTTCCGCACCGATGAGGGCACGGTACGTTTGGAGCATCTGACGGGCACCGATGAGCTTGTTGTTGCACGAGAACGGTGCATCGAGAGGGTTGTGAGCAACGTTTCCGAAGTCGCAACCTGAGATGAACGGAGTCTCGCTGGTCGCAGGGATGTCATCGATCGTGATGGGCGGTGCGGCATACGAACCGTCGTCAGCGAACGAAGGATGCTCCGGCCAGATACCGGTGTCGATCACTCCGATCACGATGCCTTCGCCGTCGATTCCAGCTGCCCACGGGCCACCGGGCTTGTTGAGCTTCAAGAAGGTCGGACTCGATTCCGTGGTCGGCTGACGCAGTTCATCCGGATAGACCGCAAGAACGTCGTCACGGTTCGCCATCTTCTGTGCCTCTTTATACGACACGATGGCCGAGAAACCGTCGACGGCCGCTGTGTAGCTGTTGACCTTGTCCGAGGCTGACGCGCCGGACTCCGTGAGCACTCGATCTTGCCTTCGCTGCTTTTCGGCTCTGCGCGTCCTGGCCTTTGCCGAGTCGAGACCATCCTGGCCGAATTCGGCGACGAGCGGCGCGTCCTTCATGACAACGATGTAGCTGCCCGTCGGGCTCTTCGCCACTTCGGTCTTGCCTACGGCCAACTCCAATTCTGTTGGGGTCTCTGCTGCGCCTGCTGCGCTGATCGGCGCGAGTACTGCTATCACTAACGCGAACAGCGACAGCAGCGCGAGAATGGATCGTCTCATAACTTCCCTTCGATATCGATTCGACTGATCTGATCGAGATCTGATCAGTGGTCAGGAACTGCTTGCACGCAACATGCTGAACCGAATTGACGGTGCGGCTGCGGCGATGCGTTCCATCGTGGTTGTCGGTGCGACGCTTGCGGCGTCTGCCTGACAACGGATCTTGCCCTTTGCCCAGTCCTCCCAGTCAAGGACACCGGAATCTGGTCGTCACCCGAACGACCCACCCAGTGTCGTCTCTGTCACCCATGACTCTACACGAAGAGACCTCACGATTTCCAATGGAAGTTTTCTATCCGGATACGGCGGGTAATCTCGAGGGCATGAACAATGTGAAGACGGCAGCGTTGTTGGCACTTCTCGGCACGCTGTTCGTCGGAGTGGGATATCTTCTCGGCGGCGCTCAGGGTGGCCTTTTCGCCCTCGGTATCGCCGTGGTGTTCAACTTCGGCATGTACTTCTTCTCTGATCGGATCGCTCTCAAAGCCGCCAGGGCGCAGCCCGTCTCGGCCGACCAACTGCCGGACGTGTACTCGATCGTTTCTTCGCTCGCACAACGAGAGAACATGCCTATGCCGGACATCTATGTCATCGACTCCGCACAGCCGAACGCGTTCGCGACCGGAAGGAGCCCGAAGAAGGCGGCAGTGGCCGTTACGACAGGGATTCTCGAAGTGCTCGACTTCAAGGAGCTCGAGGGTGTGCTCGCCCACGAGATCGCCCACGTGCGCAACCGAGATGTGTTGATCGCCACCATCGCGGCCACGGTTGCCGCAGCGCTGTCGTTCCTTGCCCGTTGGGCGTTCTGGTCCAACCTCGGCAGGCGCAGGAACAACGACAACGGTCTGAGCGCGATCATCGGCATCGTGGCGATGATCCTCGCCCCGCTCGCCGCCGCCCTGATCCAGATGGCGATCTCGAGGAGCAGGGAGTTCGAGGCCGATGCCGCAGGTGCGGCGTCAACCGGGTCGCCCCTGGCGCTTGCGAGCGCACTCGTGAAGATCTCCGAAGGCACATCTCGCGTCCCGATGGATGTCAACCCGGCTGTTTCCCAGCTGTTCATCGCCGACCCCCTCAAGGCATTCGGCTCGCGTGGCCGCCAGGGACAGCTCGGCAGGATGTTCTCGACCCATCCGCCGATCGCCGAACGGATCGACCGCCTCGAGAAGATGGCCTACGGGATCACGTAATACGTAAGACGTAATACGTTTCTCGAGCCTCCTCCGGGATTTGAACC
>CAYUJA010000050.1:0-10375 GCA_964444875.1 uncultured Acidimicrobiaceae bacterium
AACCTCGTGTACTCGAGAGGGCGGTTGTAGAAATCCGCTCTCAAAGCGATCACGACGACGATCCTGCCGTGAGGATCCTCGAGGGCTGCCTCGAGGTTGCGAACGAACCGGTCCCGTTCCTCCTCGGACTCGACCAGCGTGAACAACTCCTCGAACTGATCGATCACGAGCATCAGTCGTCCAGACCGCTCAGGGAGAATGCGCAGAACGGCACGCTGGAGCCCATCGACGGGGTCGTCGAGTAGCTCGGCAAGACTTTCCGGTGCGTCGAGCGTCGAACGCAACAGGGCTGCCTCGAGTTCCGTGAACGGCCGGGCTCCCGGCACCATCTGAGCGATCAGCCAGCTGTCGGAGTCACCGATGATCCCCTTGCGGATCGCGGGGATCATACCTGCCTGGAGCACGCTTGACTTTCCGGATCCGCTCGCACCGACGAGCGCGAGCAGGCGAGCTCCTCCACCGAGACGCCGGACGATGTCTGCTATGAGGCGATCCTGCCCGAAGAATGTGCCGACGTCGGATTCAGAGAATGCCTGGAGGCCTTTGAACGGGTTCCGAATCTCGCGAGGTTCACCTGGTGGTGCCGTCCTGTCGATCGGTGCCAGCCTTGGATCGTGGAGGAGAACCTGCTCCTCCACCCGGCACAGTTCCGGAGACGGTTCGATTCCGAGTTCCTCGCCGATCGTGCGTCTGTGAACCTGGAACAACCGCAGGGCATCGGCCTGTCTACCAGATCGGTAGAGAGCCGTCATGGCAAGGCCTACCGGTCGCTCCCGGAACGGATTGTCTCGCGCCAGCCTTTCGACGTCCCCAATGACATCCCGATGGAGACCAACGCGCAGGTCGGCATCTATCCGGTCTTCGATAGCGATGAGCCTTAGCTCTTCGAGTCTGGCTATCTCAGGCTGGGCGAATTCTTCGTATGTGAAGTCCTCGAGAGGGGCTCCCCGCCACATCGCGAGGGCCTCACGCAGGACGGCGCCTGCAGCGGACGGATCGACGGCCATGAGTGAGCGGCCGCGTTCCACACCCCGCTCGAAACGATGGACATCGATGTCGTCCGCATCCGCACAGAGCGAGTACCCGTGGTCTCTCGTAACGAGAACGGTGTTTCTCGAGTGGGCCTCACGGTCCGGCTCGAGAGCGCTCCTCAATCGCGAGATGTAGACCCAGAGCGTTTTCTCCTTGCCTTCGAGATCGTCCGGCCAGAACTCCTCGAGGATCCGATCTGTCGAAACGACACGGTTCACGTTGAGCAGCAGGAGCGCGAGCAGGGCGCGCTGCTGCCTCGGGCCGATGTCGATCGCCACGCCGTCCTTGAGCACCTCGGTTGGGCCGAGGATGCGGTACTCCATGTGTTCCCCCGATTGCAACCCTACGCGGGCGTGCTGTGATACGTAAGGGGAACATGCCGACCTTACCGATCACTTGATGGGACTTCGGAAATGAGTGGGGTCGGCTAGAAACGGGGAGACTAGAAGCCGGTAGTACGTCGTACGTATCACTGGGTACGACCCCGAATCAAGGGGGACACACCCACTTTTCGAGGTTCGTGAGTGACGCTTTCAGCACTCGTGGAAGCGAGCGAAACAGTTGTCCGGTTCATCTGTTGAACAGGCCCGCATCTTTCAGAACGCGGAAACGTTTTTGTCAACCGATATACGACCTCCGAGTCGTATTACGTTATTCGTACTACGTCATACGTTCCGAGGCCACACCCCGCTCACGTCCGAAGGGCTCGTCAAGGTGCGGTAAGGGTCCACTAAGGATGGTGTAAGGCACCAGGGGTTGGGTTGCAACAAGCCGTGGGACTGTGATCTCACGAGTGGGAAGTTCGGCACCGACTCGATCGGGCCCCATGTCATGGAAGGATGACGGAACATGAACGCAAAGAGACACAACCAACGGACGACAACGAGCATCTTCGGCATTCTGCTGCTGGTCGTGGCGATGATGGCTACGACTGTGATCGCCGCGTCCGGCGCGCTTGCACGAGGACCACGGCTGGATGTCACCGTGACGAAAGCGCCGGTATCGGGTGATGGCACGACGGCTGGAGCCGTGACCGATCTCGTGTTGACATTCGCTGATATCGACCCAGACACGAGCGGGATAGGGATCAAAGCCGGTGGCAAGATCGAGATCGTCCTACCCGACGACTTCGTGAACACAGGGCAAGGTTCCGCTTCCGTTGCGGTGCTCCAGGGATGGCAAGCGAGCCCGCGAGTGGTTTCGTTTCCGCCACCCGTGTTCATCTGGACGACAACAGTGACAGGGAACACGATCACGATCGACATGACGAGCGACTACCTGCCGATCGACGCGGCGAACCCCGGTCCGAAACAGGTGCATCTCCTGTTGAACGCCTTTGTCAACCCCGGTCCGGGCAGCTACGACATCGGTCTGAAGATCACGCCCGATGGTGGTATGCCAGACCGCACGCGTGACGGAACAGGTGTGGTCAAGATCATTCCTCGTGCGCGGCCGAGTGTGAACATCGTGAGCGTCCTCAGCGGCAACCCGCCGCCGCCGCCGTTCAAGAACGTGCAGTATCAGACGGTCGAGCAGGGAATCGACCCAGACAAGGTCGGTCTCTACCTGTGGGACAAGGACGCTGTCCCCTTCGTCGACGTTGATATCGTCATGTCCAACCCGAACCACTACCGGTTCGTACAGCAGGGAAAGACGGTGGGCCACATACGGGTCGACGCACCCCGGGGAGCAAGCGGCTACACGCTGACAACGCCCGACGGTGCATCAACGGCAACGATCGCTGCCATCAGCGGCGTCCCCACAGCGAAGCTGATCACACAGTTCAGCCCCGATCCAGCAGCAACGGGCAGATACACGCTCACGTACACGATGAACAACGGCAACACACAGCAACAGTTCGTCGAGGTCATCGCCGGCGACTGAGCTCACCATCGCTTCTTGCGTCAACCACGCCAACATATCGGCGTGGTTGACGCTAGAAGTAAGGAAGACCGGCCGGGCCGAGCCCTACCTCGTTCCCATGGGGGGTGCCTTCTTCGGCTGCTTCTTCGAGCCGGAGGCGGACGTTGCCTTCTTCTTCGGTTTCTTCTTCGGCTTGTCGGCAACGGGTTCGGCGTCGCTGAGTTCCTTGTACGCGGACTGGATGTGTCGTGCCATGGCACCGGGGTCCTGGATGACCGCTTGAGCCATGTTGATCCCGATGTCGATCGACCCGCTGATCGAGAACATCGCGATGCCGACACCGTGGCTCTGCCACAGGGGAACGAGCGGGTAGGTTGCGAGCATCCTCGATCCACCCATGAACAGGGGGAACTGAGGGCCTGGCACGTTCGTAACCGTCATGTTGAACGGACGTGCGCGTGATCCCAGCCTCGCAGCAAGAGAGACGATGGTCGCTGGAGCGCCGGTCGATACGGAGACGAGCGTCGAGGCGCCGAGAGCCTGGTCCGTCTCTTTGAGCATCTTGGTTTCCTTGTTGATGATCCTGATGCGCTTGGCGGGGTCGCGCTCGGCGATCGGCAGCGTCAGCAGCCACATCGCGATCTGGTTGCCAAGCGTGCCGGACTGGCTGTCGGAGCGGACAGACACCGGTGCCATGATGCGGAACTCGGTGGCTGCGACATCCATCTCGGACTGGTCGCCTTCCTGGAGGAGGTAGGAGCGCACGGCACCTGTCACGATCGCAAGCATGGCGTCGTTGACCGTCGCGCTGTGGACGTTCTTGATCTTCTTGACGCCATCGAGAGGGAGCGACGTCCAGTCGAACAAGCGCGTGGGGCCGATATCACCGTTGAGCGGAGTCTTGTCGGTCGGCGTGAGCCACCCGGACGACAGCGATGCAGTGACCGCCTTGAACTTGCGCGCCCAGTCACCCGTCAGATCGCCGATCTCCTCTCGCACCCGCGGAATGTTCGCGATGTTGGCAACGATCGACGAGATAGAGCGGGAGAACTCCCTGACTGCCAGTTCCGTGCTGTTCGGTGCGGGCCTGGGCGTCCATGGCGCAGGCTCAACGAGTTCCACGTCGGGAGTGAAGTCCAAGATGGATGCCATCAAGTCGATACCGGACATGCCATCGATCATGGAATGGTGGATCTTCGAGATGAGAGCGAAACCACCACCCTCGAGTCCTTCCACGATGTTCATCTCCCACAGCGGCCTCGTACGATCGAGCGGCTGTGACATGATGACACCGGCGAGTGACTTGAGCTGCTCGGGTGTCCCTGGATGGGGAAGGGCAACGTGTCTGACGTGGTACCCGAGGGTGAAGTGCTCGTCATCCACCCACACCGGCTGCCCCTCTATCGGGATGAACGCCAGACGCTGCTTGTAGCGCGGGATCTGGTCGAGGCGGGATGCGATGATGCCGCGCAGAACATCGATGTCGACTCCCTCCTCGTTCGAGTACTGGCCCGGGCCGAACACGGCTACCGCTCCTACGTGCATGTGGGTCTCTCTGGACTCCAGCGCAAGGAAGGACGCGTCGAGCCCCGATAGCCGTTCGTAGTGCATGCTCATATCGCCGCCCCGTCGATGTCGTTTCGTTCCCCTACGTCGGGGACTCCCAGAGTATCAAGGCTAGCTGATAGGTCGCCGGGAAGTTGCGAGACGAAGGTGAGCGCCGATCCTTGGGTCGGATGCTCGAACGCTAGTTCTCTCGCATGGAGCCACGGCCGTCCAGGGTCACCGATCACCCCTCGCCTCCCGTACGCACTATCGCCGAGGATCGGCCTGTCGATGGCGCGCATGTGGACCCGGATCTGATGCGTGCGCCCCGTTTCGAGCTTCACCGATATCAGCGTGACGTCGCGGTCGGTCCACTGGGCGAGTCGCCTGTAGTGCGTGATCGCCTCGCGCCCCGAGCGGTCGACACACATCCTCGTCGGGTTCGAAGGGTCTCTTGCGATCGGTGCCTCGATCGTCCCCGTCGTGTTGGTCAACACCCCTGCCACGGCAGCGAGATAGCGGCGAGTGATCGCCCTGGTACGCATCATCTCGACCAGGAGTTCGTAGGCGGTGTGGGTACGCGCAACGACGAGCAGTCCCGATGTGTCTCGATCGAGTCTGTGCACGATCCCCCACCTGCCCTCCTGGCCGACACCCTCGATCTCGGGGAACCTGTCGAGAAGCCCGTTGGCAAGGGTGCCGAGCGATCGGCCGGAGCCGGGGTGGACAACGACACCGACAGGCTTGTCCACGATGATGAGATCGGGATCTTGATAGACGACGTCGAACGGGACAGATGCGTCAGGCATCAGGCTCTCGTCGATGTCTGAGACCTCAACGGCTATCACCGTGCCCGGCACGGCACGGGCACCCGATTTCACGGCGGCATCCCCGATCGTGGCTCCCCCCTCGTCGATGATCTCCTTGACCCGGCCTCTGGAGAGTTCGAGTGACACCGCAATGACCTTGTCCATCCGTTCACCGGCGAGGTCACCAGGCACGATGATGCGGTGGGTGGTCATGATCGGTGGATGAACGCTGCGAACAGAAGAAGTCCCACACCTATGAACAGGAAGATATCTGCGAGGTTGTTCGTGAACACCTGCACGTCGATGTAATCGACGACGGCGCCATCGAACCACCCATCACCACGGAAGAGCCTGTCCATCAGGTTCCCGAGGGATCCGCCGAGCACGAGGCCGAGGGCCACGGCTTCGATGCGCCGGGAGGCGTCGCCGAGTACGACCATGATCATCACGATGACGCCGATCGCAACGACGGCCAGGATGGGCCCTTGATTGGACAGGATCGAGAAGCTCGCACCCGTATTGAACGTCAGCCTGAACTCGAGCACGTCCTTGATGACGATGATCGGCCCATCAGCCAGCGTGTTGACCGCCCACGTCTTGGCGATTTGGTCGATCGCCGCGACGAGTAACCCGACCGCAATGGCCAGTTGCCTGTTGCTCAGACCCGTTTGGCGGCTTGCACCGTTGTCGTCGCGTACGGAATCGCTTCCAACCTCGCCACCGGAATCGGTTCGCCCGTCACTTCGCATATTCCGTACAGACCCTTCTTCATCCGATCCTGGGCGTGAATGACCGCATCCAGAAGATCGCGTGTGTTCTGCACCATCGAACGATCCGTCTCGAGTTCAACGGCGATCGCTCCGCCGTCGACATTGTCCGGGTCGGGGCTGCGGTCTGCAGGACCCTCGGCGAGCATTGCAGCCTCGCGGTCGCGTTCATGGTCAGCGATGATCTTCTCAAGTCGCTTGCGCTCGACGGCAAGCTTGTCTTCAAGTCTCTTCAGCGTTGACGCCGCAAGTTGTCTGGCCATGCATCCTCCTAGCGACAGGAATCTAGCAGCCCTTGGGAACTTGTTCACCATTGCGTTCACCGTTCGCACAAGAGCACGCAACACGATGCGCATGAGAACGGAACACGGATTGGGTATCGTTGGTGCATGGGAGCACAACCCATACGCTCTGTCGGGGATGCGGTGCACGTCGACGTGCTCGTGGTCCCGAATGCATCGCGGTCCCACGTGGTTGGACCGCATGGGGACAGGGTGAAGATCCGGATCTCGGCACCACCCGAGAAGGGCAAGGCGAACAAGGAACTCCTGGCCCTCCTCACTGCTGTAACGGGCGCAAGCGGTGCAACGGTCGTGTCCGGAGGTCTGTCGCGTTACAAGACGGTCGAGCTCACCGGTGTGGGCGTCGCAACAGTTCGGGCGCACCTTGTCGGCGACAGTTGAACAGTGTGGCATCTCAAGCCGCACCCGTTCCCCGTTCCCCGTTCTCCGCTCTCCGTTCCCTGACTGACGGCTGGCCCAAGTACCAAGTACCAAGTACCAAGTACCAAGTACCAAGTACCAAGTACCAAGTACCTTCCCCCCGTCACGCCTGCTAGCCTCACAGACGCATCGATGGGGACGCGTCCGCCGGTACAGCAGGTCACAGCGAGCAGGGGTCGGTGAGAGCCCTGCACCAGCCCCGGCAGGGACATCACCCCTGAGCAGCGGGAAGAAACCGAGAGGGACTAGACCCCGCCGTTGATCCACGATACGGGTGAACGAAGTGGCCGGCAACGCCGGCAAGCCGGGTGGTACCGCGGTCCCCCCGTCCCGGCACCGACAGGTGACGAGACAAGGAATAACCGGCATGACAACCAGCGCCTTCCCCAGAGTCGACTCCTCCGTTGACCTCCCCGATCTCGACAGACGCATCCTCGCGTTCTGGGACGACATCGATGCCTTTGCAACATCGATCGAGATGCGCGACCCCGACAACGAGTACACCTTCTACGACGGCCCTCCGTTTGCGACCGGCTCTCCCCACTACGGACACATACTCCAGGGAGTGATCAAGGACATCGTTCCGCGCTACTGGACGATGCGCGGATTTCGCGTCGAAAGACGCTTCGGATGGGACACACACGGCCTCCCCGTCGAGATGGAGGTCGAAAAGAAACTCGGCGTTTCGGGTCCGCGCGAGATCGCAGAGATCGGTGTGGACACCTTCAACGAGGCGTGCAGGACGATGGTCAACAACATCACCGAGGACTGGTACGACATAACGTCCAAGATGGGCCGCTGGGTCGACTTCGAGAACGACTACAAGACGATGGACACGGATTTCATGGAATCGGTGTGGTGGGTGTTCAGGCAATTGTGGGACCGGGGCCTCATATACAAAGCCTTCAAGGTCCTCCCCTACTCGTACGGTGCGACGACGCCGCTGTCGAACTTCGAAGCGAACCTGGACTATCGCGACGTCGATGACCCTTCGATCACCGTACGCGTCCAGGTCGTGGACGGCACCGGCCCCGTGTCTGGTGGCGACTGGCTCGTGTTCTGGACGACGACCCCATGGACCGTGCCGTCGAACCTCGGCATCGCCGTAGGTGAAGACATCGAGTACGTCAAGGTCCTCGCGAACAACGACGACCGTCCCTATTGGGTGGCACGCGAACGTCTGGACGCGGTGTTCGGCGACGATGCCCAGATCCTGGACTCTGCGTCAGGGTCACAACTGGTCGGAACCTCGTACGAACCTCCGTTCGACTACTTCACAGACGAACGTGAGCGGGGTGCGTTCACCGTGATCACGTCCGCGGAGGTCTCGACAGACGAAGGGACAGGCCTCGTCCACATGGCTCCTGCGTACGGTGACGCCGACTTCGTCGCGATGGCAGGTGCGGGGATCGAGGCGCTGGTCGACCCGGTCGATGCGACCGGCGCGTTCACAGACGAAGTTCCCGACGTCGCAGGGCTCAACGTCAAGGATGCAGACGCCACGTTGATGACCCTCCTCGACATTCGAGGCGCCCTCGTCCAGCGCTCCACGATCAGGCACTCGTACCCCTTCTGCTGGAGGACGGGGACCCCGCTGATCTACAAAGCGATCCCTACGTGGTTCGTTGCGGTCGAGACGTTCAAGGACCGGATGGTCGAAGTCAACAAGGACATCCGGTGGGTACCCGCGACCATCGGTGAGAACCGGTTCGGCAATTGGCTCGAAGGTGCACGTGACTGGGCGATCTCGCGTAACCGCTACTGGGGCTCAGCCATACCCGTGTGGGAATGCGACGAGTGCGACGAGAACCTGGCTGTTGAGTCGCGCCAGGAACTGTTCGACCTCTCAGGCCACATGCTCGACGATCTGCACAAGCACTTCGTCGACGAGGTCACCATCCCTTGCACGGCGTGTGAGGGCACGATGCACAGGGTCCCTGAGGTACTCGATTGCTGGTTCGAGAGCGGTTCGATGCCCTTCGCCCAGATCCACTACCCGTTCGAGAACCGTGAGCGGTTCGACTCGAGGTTCCCTGCAGACTTCATCGCCGAGGGTCTCGACCAGACCCGCGGTTGGTTCTACACGCTCGTGGTGCTCGCGACGGCGATCAAGGACGAAGCACCTTTCCAGAACTGCATCGTGACAGGGATGGTTCTTGCCGAAGATGGCAGGAAGATGTCCAAGTCACTCAATAACTACCCCGATCCAACCCTTGTGATCGACGAGTTCGGTGCAGACGCACTGCGGGCATATCTCATCAACTCCCCGATCGTGCGTGGCGAACCGCTGCGATTCGTCGAGTCCGGGGTGCGCGATGTGGTTCGCACGGTCCTGCTCCCGCTGTGGAACTCGTATTCGTTCTTCTCCACCTACGCCACGGCGGACGACCTGAGCCTCGAGGACCTCCAAGACGCCCCAGCGCTCGCTGAACGCCCTGAGATCGACCGCTGGATCATCTCGGTTCTCCAGTCGCTGATCGCCGATGTCAACAGAGAGATGGAGGCGTACAAGCTGTACGCCGTGGTTCCTCCGATCATCGGGTTCGTCGGACACCTCACCAACTGGTACATCCGCAGAAGCCGGAGACGGTTCTGGTCCCACAGGACGGCGCACTCTGATGCGGACAAACTGGCTGCCTTTGCGACGCTCCACGAGGTTCTCTCGACCTTTGCGAAGGTCGCCGCCCCGATCCTGCCGTTCATCACCGAGGAGATCTATCAGGGCCTCGTCGCAACGCTCGACCCGGATGCGCCGAGGAGCGTTCACCACACGGACTACCCGACCGCCGACGTCGACGCTATCGACCGCGACCTCGAAGCCGCGATGGCAGACGTGCGCACGATCGTCACACTCGGTCGCGCGCTGCGCAAGAAACACGATGTGCGTGTGCGCCAACCCCTCCATTCCGTCACGATCGTGACAAGGTCCCCTTCGACGATCCGTGCCGTTCGAGAGCACTCTGGCCTCATCGCCGAGGAACTCAACGTCCATGCCGTCAGGATCCACCACGATGAAGCCGGCCTCGTCGACCTGTCCGCGAAAGCGAACTTCAAGGCCCTCGGGGCGCGCCTCGGCAAGGACATGAAGGCTGTAGCTGCCGGGATCTGCGATCTCGACCACGCAACGATCGCTGGCCTCCTCGATGGGGGGACCACCGAGGTCAACGGCCACACGGTGAGCGCAGACGACGTCGTTGTCGCCAGAGAGCCGAGGGATGGCACGGTCGTGGCAACCGAACGCGCCATCTCGGTTGCCCTCGACACCACGATCGACGAGCCCCTCAGGATCGAAGGGATGGCACGCGAGCTGATCAACCGCATCCAGAGCGCTCGCAGACACCTCGAACTCGACGTGAGCGACCGGATCACCGTGCGGTGGATGAGTTCAGATGCGGACGTCGGCGATGCCTTCGCCCGGCACCACGACCTCATCGCTGGCGAGGTGCTCGCAACTGACCTCACCGAGGCAGACCTCGGTGCGCTCGAGCAAACATCGATCGGTGAAGCAGGAGTGTGCCTGGAGCTGACGGTAGACGGAGATCGGTAGAGCGTTCTCCGTCGTAAGAGCAGAGCACGGGGCACAGACCGCTGCGCTACCAGACCGCTGCGCTACCAGACCGCTGCGCTACCAGACCGC